>NZ_MTBE01000034.1:0-40946 GCF_002916785.1 Diaphorobacter sp. LR2014-1
GATGGCTTCAGATCGTAGCGGCCAACGCGGGCGTCGGCGGGGGATTTTTCAACGGCCTGTTAAGCGGCCTTGACGGCCAATACCGGGCAATCGACGTTGAGCAAAATCTCCTGAGCCATGCTGCCCAGCAGCAGCTTGCCGACGGGCGAGCGTTTGCGCAGGCCGATCACCAGCACGGATACCTGCAGCGCCGCGACCATTTCCTCGATCTCCTCGATGGTGCTCTTGCCGCGCACGAACTGCTTGAACTCGGCCTCGATCGGCAGCGTGGCCAGGCGCTCCTCCACACGTTCGGCCTCGTAGCCGTTGACGATGCTGGGGTCTTCCTGGCGCCCGCCGGGGCCGGCGTTGACGACGACCAGGCGTTCATTGCGGCGGGTGGCGATTTCGATGCCCTTGTCCAGCGCGGCCCGGCCTTCGGGGCGTGGAACGTAGGCGACGAGAATGGTCATGCAAAGTCTCCCTTATAGCTGTGATGACGATGTGTCTGGCGCACTGCGCGCCAGCCGCCAGAATAGCCCAACATCGCAGGCGTTGGCGAGTGTCATCCCGGGTGCGGGGCGCGCGATGAGGGCCAGGCGCCGCGGTGGACGCGGGAAGAGGTTTTGGGGATGAAAAAGCCCTGCAGCGCTTTCTGGACAAGCGCTAGCAGCTATGGTTTTTGCGAAACGACGGCTATACCAGCCGCGCGGCTTCCAGTTCTTTCTTCAGGTAGGCGTAGAACAGCGGTGCCGCCACCAGCCCCGCGGGGCCGAAGACGGCTTCGGCCACGAACATCACCGACAGCAGCTCCCACACGCCCATGTGGGTGCGCCGCCCCACGACCTTGGCGTTGATCACGTACTCGGCCTTATGGATCAGGATCAGGAAGGCCAGGCAGGCCACGGCCGCAACGGGCGATACCGACAGTCCCACCAGCGTGATGACCGCGTTGCACAGCAGGTTGCCCACGATGGGCACCAGGCCGGCCACGAAGGTCAGGGTGATCAGCGCGGGGGTGTAGGGCAGGTCCAAGTCCCACAGGGGCAGCACCAGCAACAGGAACAGTGCGGTGAGCAGCGTGTTGAAGGCGGCAATCCAGAACTGCGCCGCGACGATCTGGCGGAAGGCCTCTCCCATACGCGCGATGCGCAGCACCAGCTCTTGTGCCAAGGGGCCGCGTGAAGCGCCCACGCTGCGCACGGCGGCCAGTGCCCCGATCAGCAGGCCCACATAGGCATACAGCAGGCCCGTGAGCCAGGCGCGCCCCGCCATGGCCAGGGCGCCGGCCTTGGCGGCCAGATAGGCGGCGATGGTGCGCTGGATTTCGGCGGCGCCTTCGGGCAACTGGGCCGCGATGTCGGTGGGCAGCTTCAGCCGCAGTTCCAACACGGTGCGGGCGAGGAAGTCCAGCAGTTCGCGGTATTGCTGGGGGGCGTCGACGATATAGGTGCGCGAATGCGACAGCGCCAGCGCCAGCAGCACCAAGGGAGACAGCATGACCAGCGTGGCGGCTGCCGTCTGGCCGCGGGTTGCCATGCTGTTCGCCGTGCGCGACGGGAACCACGCCAGGCGTGGCGCCAGCCAACGCGTGAGCAGAAAACCCAGGCACACGCACAGCAGCCCGGGCAGCAGCCCGCGCAGCATCACCAGCAGCAGCGCGGCGCCCATCAGCACATAGCTGGCGATCACCACGCCCCGCGTGGCGGGCGCGAATGGCGGCCTCAGGGCGTCAGGCGTGGCGGCGGAGCCTTGCGGCGGCTGACCCGAAGGCATCGTGCCAATCGCGATGGATCAGCCCACGACGACGGCGGCGCCGTCGCCACGCTCGGCAATGGCGCCGATGGCGTACACCGCCTCGCCCAGCGCGCGCAGCGTGGCGGCCGTGGCATCGGCGGCCTCCGCCGGCACGACCACCACCATGCCGATGCCGTTGTTGAACGTGCGGTTCATCTCGATGTCGTCGATGCCGGCGGTCTTTTGCAGCCAGGCGAACAGCTCCGTCTGCGGCCAGCTGCCGGCCTTCAGGTGGGCGGCCGTGCCTTCGGGCAGTACCCGCGGAATGTTCTCCAGCAGGCCACCACCGGTGATGTGGGCCAGGGCCTTGATCGGATGCTGTGCCAGCGCGGCCAGCACGTTCTTCACATACAGGCGCGTGGGCTCCATGACGGCGGCCTTGAAGGGCTTGCCGTCCAGCGTGTCGGGCAGCGTGCCGGCGGCCGCGGCGCGCTCGATGCACTTGCGCACCAGCGAAAAACCGTTGGAATGCACGCCGCTGGAGGCCAGGCCCAGCACCACGTCGCCGGGTTTCACCGTCTGGCCGGTGAGGATCTTCGACTTCTCGACCGCGCCCACGGCAAAGCCGGCCAGGTCGTATTCACCGTCGGGGTACATGCCGGGCATCTCGGCCGTCTCGCCGCCGATCAGTGCGCAGCCGCTCAGCTCACAGCCACGGGCGATGCCCCCCACCACTGCGGCGGCGGTGTCCACGTCCAGCTTGCCGCAGGCGAAGTAGTCCAGGAAGAACAGAGGCTCGGCGCCCTGTACCAGCACGTCGTTGACGCTCATGGCCACCAGGTCGATGCCCACGGTGTCGTGCATGTTCCACTCGAACGCCAGCTTGAGCTTGGTGCCCACGCCGTCGGTGCCCGAGACCAGCACCGGCTCCTGGTAGCGCTTGGGCACCTCGAACAGCGCGCCAAAGCCGCCGATGCCCGCCATCACCCCCTCGCGCAGGGTCTTCTTGGCCAGCGGCTTGATGCGCTCGACCAGCGCGTCGCCCGCGTCGATGTCAACGCCGGCGTCTTTGTAGGAGATGGGAGTGGAGGGGGCAGAGGAACTCATGGGATGTGCGTCAGTGCTGAGGGCCGCGGTCGGCGGGCCGGAAAGCGGGGATTTTAAGGGTCCGCCCGGGCGGGCCGCGAATGCCCCCGCGCGGCGGGCTGCGCCGCACGCGGCCCGGGCTCGGGTCGTCTGGGCCATCGACGCACTAAAATCGCGGGTTGCACGCCCTGCGTGCCACCCGCTTCCCGGGTGCCTCCGTGGTTTCGCGGCGGTGAACCGCGGCGCGTCCCCTACCTTGCCTCCCATGCCATCCACTCCATCCCGTTACGGCCCGGCCACGCTCCGCATTGCGCGCGGAGGCCGGGGCGCGCCGCATTTGCGCGGGTGGCGCTCGCCATGAAGCAGCTGGCCCTGGACATTGGCCTGGTGACCGGCCCCACGCTCGACAACTTCCATGCCGGCCCCAACGCGCAGGCACTGCAGCACCTGCGGCTGGCGGTGGCCGGTGGCGCCGCGCCGCGCTCGCCCGTGCCCACCTACCTGTGGGGCGAAACGGGCACCGGCAAGTCGCACCTGCTGCGGGCCACGTACGAGGCGCTGCGCGGGCAGGGCGCCAGCGTGGGCTGGCTCGACGCCTCCGTCGCGCTGCCCTCGGCCTTCGACGAGCGCTGGAGCGCGGTGCTGCTCGACGAAGTGCACCTGTACACCACGGCGCAGCAGGCGGCGGCTTTCAACTGGTTCGTCAACGCCATCAACCCCACCGAAGGAGCGCCCCGTTGGGTACTGGCCGCGGGCGACCTGCCGCCGGCCGACCTGCCGCTGCGCGACGACCTGCGCACACGGCTGGGCTGGGGCCACGTGTTCCAGCTCCAGCTGCTGGACGAGCAGGAGCGTCGCGCCGTGCTGCGCCAGCAGGCCGATGCGCGCGGCATCTTCCTGGCCGATGAGGTCATGAACTACATGCTGGGCCGCTTTTCGCGCGACCTGGGCAGCCTCATGCAGCTGCTGGACCGGCTCGACAGCTTTGCGCTGCGCACGCAGCGCGCCGTCACCGTCCCGCTGCTCAAGACCATGCTGGAGACCGAGTAGCGCGCGGCCATCGGTGCAGGGCGCTTTCATCCACCCATTGCAATCAACGCATGACCTTTGACACGCAGGTACAACGCCGCCGACTGGCCCTGTTCGACCTGGACCACACCCTGCTGCCCCTGGATTCCGACTACGAGTGGGGCGAATTCACCATCCGCATCGGCTGGGCCGACCGCGAAGAGTTCGGCCGGCGCAACAAGGCGTTCTACGACGACTACGTCGCCGGGCGGCTGGACGTGCACGACTACGTGCGCTTCGCCACCGACGCCATTCGCCAGCGCGGCGCCGAGGCGGCGGCCCTGGCGCACGCGCAGTTCATGCGCGAGGTGATCCAGCCCGCGCTGCGCGAGGAAGCGCGCGCGCTGGTGCAGCGCCACCGCGACGCGGGCGACGAGGTGCTCATCATCACCGCCACCAACGAGTTCGTCACCCGCCCCATCGCTCTGGCGTTGGGCGTGGATCAGCTGGTCGCCGTGGAGCTGGAGCGCGGCGACGACGGCTGGATCACCGGTGGCATTCGCGGCGTGCCCTCCATGCGCGAGGGCAAGGTGCAGCGCATGGAGCAATGGCTGGCCGAGCGCGGCCTGCGCTGGACGGACGTGGACAGCACGTTCTACAGTGACTCCATGAACGACGTGCCGCTGCTGGAAAAGGTGGATCATCCCGTCGCCACCAACCCCGATCCACGCCTGCGCGCACTGGCTTCCCAGCGCGGCTGGCGCATTCTGGACCTGTTTCCCCCACACCCATGATCAAGACCTTCATCGACAAACTGCTGGGCAAGGGCGCCGCAGGCGCGGGCCGTGGCACACGCGGCCGCTTTGGCAAGCGTGCGGAAGTGCCCGCCGCGGTGCACGGCATCAACCCCGAACTGGTGGACCGCCGCGCCAGCGACGTGGTGCGCACACTCAAGCAGGCGGGCTACGAGGCCTACATCGTCGGCGGCGCGGTGCGCGACCTGCTGCTGGGCCTCAAGCCCAAGGACTTCGACGTGGCCACCAACGCCACGCCCGAGCAGGTCAAGGGCCTGTTCCGGCGCGCCTTCATCATCGGCAAGCGCTTTCGCATCGTGCACGTGGTGCACGGCCGCGGGCGCGAGCATGAGGTGATCGAGGTCTCCACTTTCCGCGCCTACATGGACAACGCGGCAGCCGAGCAGGTGGGGGGCAACGAAAAGACCAGCAAGGCCCAGCTGGCCGGCATGCACCATGCCGTGGACGCCAGCGGCCGCGTGCTGCGCGACAACGTCTGGGGACCGCAGGACGAGGACGCCACGCGGCGCGACTTCACCGTCAACGCCATGTACTACGACCCTGAGACCGAGGTCGTGGTGGACTTCCACAAGGGCATCGAGGACGCCAAGAAGCGCGTGCTGCGCATGATCGGCGACCCGGCCACGCGCTACCGCGAGGACCCCGTGCGCATCATCCGCGCCGTGCGCTTTGCGGCCAAGCTCAGCCCGCTGGGCTTTGCCCTGGAGCCCAAGACCGCCAAGCCCCTGGTGGAGTGCGAGCCGCTGCTGCGGGAGGTGCCGCAAAGCCGCCTGTTCGACGAGATGCTGAAGCTGCTGCAGACCGGCCACGCGCTGGCCTCGATCGCGCAGCTCAAGTCCCTGGGGCTGGCCACGGGCATCTACCCGCTGCTGGACGTGGTGGTGGACCGTTCCAGCCACCCGTTCGTGCAGGCCGCGCTGGCCGACACCGACCGCCGCGTGGGCGAGGGCAAACCCGTTGCGCCCAGCTTCCTGCTGGCCTGTGTGCTGTGGCAGGACGTGAAGGCCGGCTGGGAGCAGCGCCTGGGGCGCCAGCAGCCCTTTCCGGCGCTGCAGGATGCGATCGACGATGTGTTCGACAAGCGCATCGGCGATGTCTCCGGCCGCGGCAAGCTGGCGGCGGACATGCGCGAGATCTGGGTCATGCAGCCGCGCTTCGAGAAACGCTCGGGTAGCACGCCCTTCGGCATGGTGGCGCACCTGCGTTTTCGCGCGGGCTTCGACTTCCTGCGCCTGCGCGCGGACGTGGGCGAGGTGGAGGAGGCGCTGGCCGAGTGGTGGCAGGAGTTCTCGCTGGCCGACGATGCGCGCCGTGAGGACATGATCGAGCAGGCGCGCGAGGAGCAGCGCGCGCGCCAGCGCAAGGCCCAGCCCACGGTACGGCGCGTGCCCAAGGCCGCGCCAGTCGCCACGGACGACGCCGAGCCCCCGCGCAGGGCCAGCGATGCCGGTGATTCCCTGGCCGAGCCAGCGGCAGAGGACGCTGCTGCGCCCAAGAAGCGCCGCCGCCGTCGCCGCAAGCCCACGGGCAGCGGTGCATCCGAGGGTGGCGCGCCCGCGGGCGAGGCGTGACCCCGCCTTCCGTGGCGGCCAGCGCCTGGGTGGGCCTGGGCGCCAATCTGGGGGATGCGCGCGGCGCGCTGCGCGACGCGGTGCGGGCGATGGGCGCGTTGCCCGGCACCCAGGTGCGGCAGGTCTCGTCGCTGTACCGCAGCGCGCCGGTGGATGCCGGCGGGCCCGACTATCTCAATGCCGTGGCGCAGTTGCAGACCACCTTGGCGCCACTGGCGCTGCTGCATGCCCTGCAGGCCATCGAGCAGGCCGCGGGGCGCGAGCGCCCCTACCGCAACGCGCCACGCACGCTGGACCTGGATCTGCTGTTGTACGGGGAGGAGCGCCTGGACGGCGCCGAACTCACGCTGCCCCACCCGCGCATGGGCGAGAGGGCCTTCGTGCTCCGCCCCCTGGCGGAGCTGGCGCCCGGCCTGGCCCAGACGTGTGGCACAGCCGCCCAGCGCGCCCTGGCCAGCGGCCAGCGCATCGAGCGCCTGGCCGAAGCCACCGAATGGCTGGGCGCAAACTCCTGAATTAATAGCTGCTTGCGCTGGTCGTGCGGACGTTTGAAGGTGAAACCACCTGCAAACCGCCATATGGAAAGCGTGAGGCGCTCTTATTTTTGATGTAAGCGCGCCGCCGGTTGCGAGGCGTCCCCGCCGTGGCGGCGGGTGCGGCAGCGCAACAGGGGGCGCCGTTGGGGCGGCTTGGCCCCAGGCTGACGACGACACGCCCGGACAGTCGCGCCGTGTGCGCCGCCCGCGGCACTCCGGTGGCACCCGCAATGCCGCGTTCCGGTCAGTCCACCTTGGCGCCGGAGGCCTTCACCACCTGCTGGTACTTGGCGCGCTCGGCGGCCATGAAGGCGTCGAACTGCTCTGGCGTGGTGGCCACGGGCTCGGCCATCAGCGCGGAAAAGCGCGTCTTGGTTTCCGGTGCCTTGAGTGCCTCTGTGAAGGCCTTGTTGAGCTTGGCGATCACGGGCTTGGGCGTGCCGGCCGGTGCCACCAGACCCCACCAGGTGTCGATGGCAAAGCCCTTGAAGGTCTGCGATAGCGGGGGCACGCCGGGCAGCATGGGGCTGGCTTCCAGCGAGGTGACGGCCAGGGCCTTGAGCTTGCCCGACTTGATGTTGGGCGCGGCGGCGGCCAGGTTGTCGATGTTGAAGTCCACCTCGCCGGCCAGCAGGGCCAGCTGCGCGGGGCTGGCGCCGCGGTAAGGGATGTGCAGCGCGAAGATGCCGGCCTTCTGCTTGAACATCTCACCCGCCAGGTGGCCGGCGCTGCCGTTGCCGCCGCTGCCGTAGTTGAGCTTGGCGGGGTTGGCCTTGGCGTAGGCGATCAGGTCCTGCAGGGTGTTGATCTTGAGCTGCTCGGCTCGCGCGGCGTTGACCACCAGCACGTTGGGCACGCGCACCATCTGCGTGATGCCGGCGAAATCCTTGGCCGCGTCGTAGGGCATGCGGTTGTACAGCCAGGGGTTCACGGCGTGCGTGGCCGTGGCGGCGATGCCGATGGTGTGTCCGTCGGGCGCGGACTTGGCGATCAGATCGGCGCCGATGTTGCCGCCCGCACCCGCCTTGTTGTCGACGACCACCACGCCGAGCGTGTCGCGCACGCGCTCGGCCAGCGCACGCGCCGTCACGTCCAGCGGGCCGCCGGGCGCGTAGGGCACGACCAGGCGGATCGGCGCGTCCTGCGCGTGGCTCAGGGGGGCTGCGAGTGCCGCGCCAATGGCAGCGGCCGAAAGAAGAAGGTGTCTGCGGTTCATAGGCCTCCATTGTGCAAAAAATGGAAGGCGCTTCCGTGGCGCCGCAATGCTGCCCTGTCCTACGACAAGGCGCAGCGCATCTTTCTACGATGGGCCCGGGCCTTGCCTGCCCCCGCCCATGAAAGGACTGACATGCTGGACGCCCCCACCATCCTGGACGAATCACGCTACTCCCACTGCATCGCGGCCTGCAACGCATGCGCTGCCACCTGCGATTTCTGCGCCGCGGCGTGCCTGCGCGAGCCCGACCCGCGCCACATGGCCAAGTGCATCGCGCTGGACATGGACTGCGCCGACATCTGCCGCCTGGCTGCCGCCACCATGGCCCGCGAGAGCCCCCACGTGAACTATGTCTGCGAGCTGTGCGCGCGCATCTGCGAAAGCTGCGCACAGGAATGCATGAGCCACGCGGCGGACCATTGCCAGGACTGCGCGGAAGCCTGCAAGCGCTGCGCCAGCCTGTGCCGCGACATGATCGCTTGAGTGAATTACGCTCCCTGAGCGGCGGCGCTTACCGCGGCCTTGTTGCAGCACTTCGCGGTGCCGTGCGACGCGGATCGCGCACGGTGCCCGCGGTCTGGCAGATCCCGTCAGACGACACCTGCTGGCTGGGCACAACGTCCGTTGCGTGGCGCAGGGTCGTGCGCGGTGCGCCGCGGGGAAGCGCCCGTCAGCCGCCGTGCTTGTCGGCCTCGGACGTGAACGCGTCGGCGTAGAACTCGTCGGGCGGCAGGCCTCGCTCCGCGCTGTAGGCGGCGCGGGCCGAGTCCACCACGATGGGCGCGCCGCAGGCATAGACCTGGTAGCCCGAGAGGTCGGCAATGTCCTCCATGACCGCCTGGTGCACGAAGCCCGTGCGGCCAGCCCAGCCGTCCTCGGGCAGGGCGTCGGAGACCACGGGTACGTAGCGCAGGTTTGGCAGCGCGGCCAGGCGCTCGCGGATCCAGCCGTCCATGTACAGGTCCGCCGGGCGGCGCCCGCCCCAGTAGAGCGTGGCCGGGCGCGTGATGCCCTTGTGCTGCATGTGTTCGATCAGCGCCTTGATGGGCGCAAAGCCCGTGCCCGAAGCCAGAAACACCATGGGCTTGTCGGAATCCTCGCGCAGGAAGAAGCTGCCGAAAGGGCCCTCCACGCGCAGGATTTCCTTCTCCTTCATGGCGTTGAACACATGGTCGGTGAAGCGCCCGCCGGGCATGTGGCGGATGTGCAGCTCCACGCCTGGCGCGCCTTCCTGCGTGTGGGGTGCGTTGGCCATGGAGTACGCGCGGCGCGCGCCGTCACGCAGGATGAATTCGATGTACTGGCCCGCGTGGTAGCGGAAGGTGTCGGCCGCGGGCAGTTGCAGGCGCACCTGCATCACATCGTGCGATGCGCGCGTGAGCGCCGCCACGCGCACCGGCAGCTTCTTGATGGGATAGGCGCTCTCGTCGGTCACCTGGCGCGATTCCAGCACCACGTCGGTCAGCGGCTGGGCACAGCAGGTGAGCACGAAGCCGGCTTCTTCCTCATCGGTGCTCAGCGCCTTCTGTTGGTGCTCGCCGTGCACCACCGAGCCGCTGAGCTTCTTGCACTTGCACGAGCCGCAGGCACCGTCCTTGCAACCGTAGGGCATGCCCACGCCGCCGCGGATGGCCGCGGACAGGATGGTTTCGCCAGCCTGCGCCTCGAAGGCACGACCACTGGGCTGCACGGTGATCTGGAATGCGGTCTCTGCGCTGGTCATGACAGTGGGTATCCTTGGAGTTGTCTTCAAGCAAACCGACCGATTTTGCCCTCAATCCAAAACCCTCTCGGCGCCCTGCCGGCGCGCTTTCGCCGCCAGCGCGTGCTCATCATTGGCTGCGGCGACGTGGGGCTGCGCGTGGTGCGCAGCCTGAACGGACCCCAGGGCGGGAGTGGCCGCCCGCGCGTGCTTGCGCTCACGTCCTCGCCCACGCGCGTGCCGCAGCTGCGTGGGGCGGGCGTTACGCCGCTGCTGGGCAATCTGGACGATGCGGCCACGCTGGCGCGCCTGGCGGGCGTGGCCACGCGGGTGCTGCATCTGGCGCCGCCACCTGGCGAGCGCGAGGTTGGTCCGCGCTGGTGGCTGGACCCCCGCAGCACGGCGCTGGCGCGTGCGCTGCGCCGGCGCACGCTGCCGCAATCCCTGGTGTATGCCTCCACCAGTGGCGTGTATGGCGACTGCGCGGGGGACTGGGTGCCCGAGTCGCGGCCCGTGGCGCCCGCCACGCCGCGCGCGCAGCGCCGCGTGAATGCCGAGCGCGCCATGCGTCACCTGGGCCGTGCGGGCGTGCCCGTGAGCATTCTGCGCGTGCCCGGCATCTACGCCCCTGACCGTGAGGGCGGCACGCCCGAAGCGCGCCTGCGCCGCGGCACGCCCGTGCTGGCCGAGCCTGACGACGTCTATACCAACCACATCCATGCGGATGACCTGGCGCGGGCCTGCATGCTGGCGCTGTGGCGCGCTCGTGCGCAACGTATCTACAACGTGGCAGACGACAGCCAGCTCAAGATGGGAGACTACTTCGACTTCGCGGCCGACCTCTATGGCTTGCCGCGTCCGCCGCGCGTGCAGCGCAGTACCGCGCAGGAGCAGCTACCGCTGTCGCTGCTGAGTTTCATGGGCGAATCGCGGCGGTTGACCACTACGCGCATGGCGCGCGAACTGCGCCTGCGTTTGCGCTATCCGACCGTGCGCGAAGGGCTGCAGGCACCGCACCCTTAGCGGGGGTAGGTGTTGCCCTGCTTGTCGTAGCAGCGAAACACGTTGCAGTGCGTGATTTCGCGCCGCGGCGGCGGCGCGGGCCGTGGTGGCACCACCACCACCGGCGGGGCGTAGTAGGGCGAGGGATAGACGGTGCGGCTGGAGCGCGCGCTCTCCGCGCGTGCATAGTCCGCCGGACTCAGGCAGGCGAGGTCGGCCTGGCGCTGCGCCGCATCCAGCCGCGCCTGCTCGTCGTACATGCCGCGGCCCATGGTGGAGAGCACCTCCTGCAGGTTGCGCCTTGCGCGCTGGCAGTCTACGGATTGCGATGGATCGGCCGGGGTGGCGCGAGGGCGCGCTGCGCGCGTCGCGGGCTCGGCGTCGCGCTGTTGCTGGCGCTCCCATTGCTGTCGCTCCTGCTTGCGCTCCAGGGCTTCGGCGGCTTGCTCGCGCTCCTGCTGGATTTCCTGGGGGGTCTTGCGGGCTTCGACTTCGCGTGCGGACTGGCCGCGGCCGCAGTCGCCATCGGTGTAAGTCACCTTGCCCGTGGCCGGGTCGGTGCAGCGCACCACCTGGGCCATTGACGGCAGGGGCAGACAGGTAACCAGCGTCAGCGCCAGCGCGGCACTGACGGTGCCAAGGGAGCCAGGCAGGGCTCGGGTCATGGGCGGCCTTCAGCGCCAGTCGGGGCGCGGGTTGGGGCGGTCGCCGGGCTGGGGCTGGAATGCCTGGTTGCGTCGCTCCCGCTCGGCTTCGCGCTCCGCGCGGCGGTCACGTTCGAACTGCAGCTGCCGTTCGCGTGCCACGTCGGGGTTGGGGTGGCGCAGCAGTTGGTCTTCCTTACGGCGCTGGTCCCAGTCGCGGCGGCGTTCGGCCTCCCAGCGTTCGGCGTCGCGGCGGCGTTCCGCTTCGCGCCGGTCGGCTTCACGGCGGTCCGCATCGCGGCGGCGGTCGGCTTCGCGACGACGGTCCGCCTCACGGCGTTCGCGCTCCTGGGCCTCGCGCCATTGGCGCTCACGCGCTTCCCGCCACTGGCGCTCGCGCCACGCGTCTTCACGCCAGCCGGAAGGCGGCGGGGGGTAGTCGCGCCAGCCCAACGGCGGGGCGGTATAGATCACGCCGGGCTGCTCGTACACCGTCATGGACGATGGCGCGGGATAGTAGCCGCCCCCATCGTAGTAGGGGTCACCCGGCACAGCCGCGCAGCCGACAGCCAGCGAGGCGAACACGCCGGCGGTGAGGATGCGCACAGAAGTCCAACGCAAAAGAGGCATGGAGAGGTCTCCCGGGTAAGCACGCCGGGCGGTCCGGGCCGGCGCTGTGGTGGTAAAGGCGGTGGTCTCGCTGCCACCTCTTGTGTGTCAGACGCGCGTCGGGCCATTTTGGTTGACCCTACCGGACCGGCTTTGTCAGGCTTTGCCGCCTCTTCACCATTGTGACGGGGTGTTTCGCCGCCAGCGCAGGGCCTGGCGGCCGCGCGGCGCGCGCTGATTCCGCCTGGCGCAAGGGCGCCGACGCTGCCTACCCGTGCTGTTGCGCTGCGGGCACGGAGCCGTCGGCGCGCAGGCGGAACAGGGCCACGGACTGCACCAGTTGCTCGGCCTGCAGCTTCAGGCTGTCGGCGGCGGCTGCGCTTTCCTCCACCAGTGCGGCGTTCTGCTGCGTGGCCTGGTCCATCTGCGCCACGGCATCGCTCACCTGGTGCACCCCGGCGCTTTGCTCCTGGCTGGCGGTGCTGATCTCGGCCACGATGCCGCTCACCCGCTGGATGGCCGTCACCACCTCCGTCATGGTGGCGCCGGCTTGGCCGACCAGTGCGGACCCTTGCTCCGCCCGCTCCACGCTGGTGTGGATCAGTTGCTTGATCTCCTTGGCCGCGGCGGCCGAGCGCTGGGCCAGCGCGCGCACCTCGCCGGCCACCACGGCGAATCCGCGGCCCTGCTCGCCGGCGCGTGCGGCTTCCACCGCGGCGTTCAGCGCCAGGATGTTGGTCTGGAAGGCGATGCCGTCGATGACGCCGATGATGTCCGCGATGCGGTGGCTGCTTTCGTTGATGCCCTGCATGGTGGTGACGACCTGGGTCACCACTTCGCCGCCCTGGCTGGCGACCTGCGAGGCGTTGGCGGCCAGCTGGTTGGCCTGGCGCGCGTTGTCGGCGTTCTGGCGCACGGTGGAACTCAGCTCCTCCATGGAGGCGGACGTTTCCTCCAGCGCGCCGGCCTGCTGCTCGGTGCGGGCCGACAGGTCGTTGTTGCCCTGGGCGATCTCGGTGCTGGCCAGTGCCACCTGGCGCGCGTTGACTCTTTCTTGTATTTTGTTTCAATAGGTAATTGCCCTGTAATGCTTGGGCATGTCAGGAAGGCCTGCCGTTGCACTCATGGCGCAAACGAAAAAGCCCCGCGGGTGGCGGGGCTGGTGAGGGTGGAGGCGGTGCGCGCTCAGTCCATGGTGAGCTTCTGCTTGTCCACCACGTTTTTGTAAGCCGTGTATTCGGCCTTGATTTCCTGGGCGAACTTCGCCGGCGTGTCGGCCACGATCAGCGAGCCCGTGTCCTCGATGCGCTTGCGCACCGCAGGGTCCTTCAGCACCTTGTGCACGGCGGCGTTGACCTTGTCCACGATGTCCTTGGGCAGGCCCTTGGGTCCGATGATGCCGTAATAGGCCATACGGTTCACGTTGGGCAGGCCCACTTCGGCCAGTGTGGGCACGTCGGGCAGCACGGCCAGGCGCTGCGGGGCGGCCACCACCAGGGCGGTCAGGCGCTTGTCCTTGATGAAGGGCAGGGCCGACGGCAGGTTGTCGAAGATCAGCGGGATCTGGCCGGCGACGGCGTCGTTCAGTGCCGGGCCCGAGCCGCGGTAGGGCACGTGCACCAGCTGGGTGCCGGTCTCCAGCATGAACATTTCCATCATCAGGTGGCCGATGCTGCCGGTGCCGGGCGAGCCGAACGAGTACTTGCCTGGAGTCTTCTTGACTTCGGCCAGGAAGCTCTTGTATTCCTTGCCGACGAACTGCGGGTTGGCCGCAATCACGTTGGGCGTGGCGGCGATGTTCACGACCGGGGTGAAGTCGGTGAACACGTTGTAGGGGATCTTGGGGTTGATGGCCGGGTTGGTGGCCGTGGTGGACACGGTGGCCACGCCCAGGTTGTAGCCGTCCGGCGTGGCGCGCGCGGTTTCGGCCGCACCGATGGCGCCGCCGCCGCCGCCCTTGTTCTCCACCACCACGGGCTGGCCCAGCTCGCGGCCCAGGGGCTCGGCCACCACGCGGGCGATCAGGTCGGTGGTGCCGCCCGCGGCGAAGGGCACCAGCAGGCGGATGGGCTTGTTGGGGTAGCCGGACTGGGCCTGGGCGGCCGTGCCGAGCAGGGCCAGCAGGCCCAGGGTGAGTGCGCTGCGACGAATCATGCTCTTATCTCCTGTTATCGATGTGGTGAAGCAATGGCGTGCCAGTGATGGCGGGAAGGAAGCACCGGCGGGGCCGGTGCGGGAAAAGGGTCAGATGGCACCCCCCGCTTTGAGCGCTGCGATGGCCGAAGCATCCAGGCCCAGCTCGCGCAGCACCTCGTCGGTGTGCTGGCCGAGCGCGGGTGGCGCGCGATGGTAGCTGACGGGCGTGCCCGACAGCCGCATGGGGTTGGCTACCGTGGCCACGTGGGCGATGCCGTCGCCGGCGTCGCGGGGCAGCTCCCTGCGGATGCCGCGCGCGCGCACCTGTGGGTCGTCGAAGGCCTGGGCGATGGTGTTGATGGGGCCGCAGGGCACGGCCTTGTCCTCCAGCAGGGCGATCCACTCGGCGGTGCTGCGGGTCTGCAGGACGGGCTCCATCAGCGCCAGCAGCGCAGCGCGGTGCTGCACGCGTGCGGTATTGGTGGCAAAGCGTGCGTCCTGTGCCCATTCGGGGTGGCCGCACGCCTGGCAAAAGCGCGCGAACTGTCCGTCGTTGCCGATCGCCAGCAGCACGTTGCCGTCGCGGCTGCGAAAGTCCTGGTAGGGCGCCAGGCTGGGGTGGATGTTGCCGGCGCGTCCGGGCGCCTGCCCGGTGGCCAGGTAGCCCGCCGCCTGGTTGGCCAGCACGGCCATGCCCACGTCAAGCAAAGCCATGTCGATGTGCTGCCCTTCGCCGGTGCCGTTGCGGGCGTTGTCGCGCGCGTTCAGCGCGGCCAGGATGGCGTTGCTGGCGTACAGGCCGGTGAACACGTCCACCACGGCCACGCCGACCTTTAGAGGCCCGCCGCCGGGCTGCCCGTCGGCATGGCCGGTGATGCTCATCAGGCCGCACATGGCCTGCACCATCAGGTCATAGCCGGCGCGTTCGGCATACGGCCCGTCCTGGCCGAAGCCGGTGATGGAGCAGTAGACCAGGCGCGGGTTCAGCGCTTTCAGGCTGGCGTAGTCCAGCCCGTATTGCGCCAGACCGCCGACCTTGAAATTCTCGACCACCACGTCGGCCTCGGCGGCCATGCGGCGCAGCAGCGCCTGGCCCTCGGGGTGGGCCATGTCCACGGTGATGCTGCGCTTGTTGCGGTTGCAGGCGGTGAAGTAGCTGGCCTCGCGCGTGTCGCGGCCAGCGTCGTCCTTCAGGAAGGGCGGGCCCCAGTGGCGCGTGTCGTCACCGGCCTGGGGGCGCTCGACCTTGACCACGTCGGCGCCCAGATCGGCCAGCATCTGGGTGCACCAGGGACCGGCAAGCACGCGCGAAAGATCCAGTACCTTGATACCGTCCAAGGCGCCGCGGGGGGTGGAAGCACTCATGAAATCGCTATTGAAAACGTAGCTGCTCGCGCTTGTTGTGCCGCAAATTCAAGGATAAAAACCATTGAACTGATTGCAGGGTAAGCGCGAGAAGCTCCTATTTTGAGAGCGCGCGTGACGGGCCTTTGATGCGGCCCGCGCGCCGCGCCGGGTCAGTTGGCGAACGCGGCGATGCCCGTCTGCGCGCGGCCCAGGATGAGCGCGTGCACGTCGTGCGTGCCCTCGTAGGTGTTGACCACCTCCAGGTTCACCAGGTGGCGTGCCACGCCAAACTCGTCGCTGATGCCGTTGCCGCCCATCATGTCGCGCGCCAGGCGGGCGATGTCCAGCGCCTTGCCGCAGTTGTTGCGCTTGATCAGCGAGGTGATCTCGACCACGTTCTGGTGCTCGTCCTTCATGCGGCCCACGCGCAGCGCGGCCTGCAGGCCCAGGGTGATCTCGGTCTGCATGTCGGCCAGCTTTTTCTGCACGAGCTGGTTGGCGGCCAGCGGGCGGCCGAACTGCTTGCGGTCCAGCGTGTACTGGCGCGCGGTGTGCCAGCAGAACTCGGCCGCGCCCATGGCGCCCCAGGCGATGCCGAAGCGTGCGCTGTTCAGGCAGGTGAACGGGCCCTTCAACCCGCGCACTTCGGGGAAGGCGTTCTCCTCGGGCACGAACACGTCGTCCATGACGATCTCGCCGGTGATGGAGGCGCGCAGGCCCACCTTGCCGTGGATGGCGGGGGCGGACAGGCCCTTCATGCCCTTGTCCAGGATGAAGCCGCGGATCTGGCCCACGGTGCCGGATGCCTCCACTTCCTTGGCCCAGACCACGAACACGTCGGCCACAGGGCTGTTGGTGATCCACATCTTGTTGCCCTTGAGGCGGTAGCCGCCGTCCACCTTGTAGGCGCGCGTGGCCATGCTGCCGGGATCGGAGCCGTGGTCGGGCTCGGTCAGGCCGAAGCAGCCGATGAACTCGCCGGAAGCCAGCTTGGGCAGGTACTTCTGCTTCTGCGCCTCGGAGCCGAACTCGTTGATCGGCACCATCACCAGCGACGACTGCACCGACGCCATGGAGCGATAGCCCGAGTCCACGCGCTCGATCTCGCGCGCCACCAAGCCGTAGCTCACGTAGTTCAGGCCGGCGCCGCCGTATTCGGTGGGGATGGTGGGGCCCAGCAGGCCCAGCTCGCCCATCTCGCGGAAGATGGTCACGTCGGTCTTCTCGTGGCGGAACATGTCCAGCACGCGGGGCGCCAGCTTGTCCTGGCAGTAGGCGCGCGCGGCGTCACGGACGGCGCGCTCGTCCTCGGTGAGCTGCTGGTCGAGTTGGAAGGGGTCGTCCCATTGGAAGGCGGTGCGGGGCATGGTGTCTCCAGTGCTGGAATGCGGGGTGGGTGGTAGGACCCAAGCATGCACAAGGTGCATTGCTTGGTTAACGAAGGTGATCGTATGGCGTCTGAGTAAGTGACGGCAAGCGAGTTATTTGCATCCAGATATTTGATTTAAGAATATCTGGCTAAGATGCTGCGATGCGACGACACCTGCCATCCACCCAGGCGCTGGCCTGCTTCGAAGCCGCTGCGCGGCACGAGAGCTATACCCGCGCCGCGCAGGAGCTGGCGCTGACGCAAAGCGCGGTGTCGCGCCAAATCCTGGCGCTGGAGGAGCAACTGGGCGTGCAACTCTTTCGCCGCACGCGCCACGGGGTGGTGCTCACCCCCGCAGGGCGGCATTACGGGCAGCAGGTGGCGCGCTGGCTGCAGGGGCTGGAGCGCGACACGCTCGACGTCATGGCCCACCAGGGGCATGGCGGCGCCATTTCGCTCGCGGCCGTGGCCACCTTTGCCACGCGCTGGCTGATCCCGCGCCTGCCGCTGCTGGCCGCGCGCCACCCCGAGATCGTGGTGCACATCGAGACGCAGACCCGGCCCTTCCTGTTCACCGATACGGCCTTCGACGCGGCGCTGTACGCGGGCACGCCCGAGCAGGTCGCCAACTGGCCCGGCGTGCAGGCGCAGCTGCTGATGCAGGAGGACGTGGTGCCCGTGTCCAGCCCGCGCCTGCTGGAGACGGCGGCGCAGCAACTGGGCATGCCGCGCGGCACGGGCCGTGCACACCAGGGCCTGCCGCCACAGGCGCTGGCGCGGCTGCCGCTACTGCAGCAAAGCACCCGGCCCTATGGCTGGCGACAGTGGTTCGATGCCATGGGCGTGTTGGATGCGCCGCGCGCGCTGGAAGGGCCGCGCTATGAACTGTTCTCCATGACGGCCGCCGCGGCGGCCCACGGCCTGGGGATTGCGCTGATGCCGCCCATGCTGATCGAGGCCGAGATCGCCCGGGGCGAGCTGGTGGTGGCCTGCCCGCGTCCGTTGCGTGGCGAGCGGGGTTACTACCTCGTGAGCCCCGCGCAGCCCCAGCCGCCGGTGCTGGCCGCGTTCGCTGGCTGGCTGCAGGACATGGCGGTGGCCGGGCCGCTGGCGTAGCCGCTCTTCAGCATCTGTCGATCAGCGTCCACCCATCAACGCGACGCATACCGGCACCAGCACGGCAGTGGCCACACCGTTCAGGCCCATCGCCAGCGCGGCGAAGGCACCGGCCGTGGGATGCACCTGCAGTTCGCGCGCCGTGCCGATGGCATGGGCCGTGAGTCCGATGGCAAAGCCGCGCACGGCCGGGTCGTGCACGCGCAGCAGGCGCAGCAGCGGCCCCGCCAGCACCGCCCCCGCAATGCCCGTGATGGCCACGGCCACCGCTGCCAGCGATGGCGCGCCGCCGATACGCTCCGCCACGGGCAGCGCGATCGGCATGGTGGCGGATTTGGGTGCGAGCGCCATCAGCGTCTCATACGATGCGCCCAGCGCCCAGGCCAGCAGCAGGGCGGAGACGATCGCCACCGTGCAGCCCACGAGCAGCGCCACGCTGATCGGGCGCCAGAGCTGGCGAATGCGCTCGCGCTGCGCGAACAGCGGCACGGCCAACGCCACCGTGGCGGGGCCGATGAGAAAGCTCAGCAGTTGCGTGCCCTCGCGGTAGGTGGCGTAGGGCGTGCCCGTGAGCAGCAGCACCGCCACGACGAGCGCCGTCGCCGTCAGTGGTGGGATCAGCAGCGGGTGTGCGCCGCTGCGCCGATACAGCGTCAGCGTCAGCGTGTAGGCCGCCAGCGTCAGCGCCAGCCAGGGCAGGGGCGACGCCGTGAGCCATGCGGCCAGCCCGGGGAGAGACGCGCTCACGGGGCCTGCTCCTGCTCGCGCGGGCGGGCGTCGGCGCTGTCGCGCAGCAGCCAGCGCAGCGTCCAGGCCGTCACCCCCAGCGTGATGGCCGCCCCCACGATGCCGGCCACGAGGAACGGCAGCCATTCGCGCGCGATGCGGTCAAAGTGCAGCATGACCCCGGCGATCGCCGGTATGAACAGCAGCATCATGTTCTGCAGCAGGCTGCCCGCGGTGCTCTCCAGCGCCTGCGGGACGCGCCCGTATGCCAGCAGCGCCGCCAACAGCAGCAACATGCCTGCGAGAGCGCCAGGCAGGGGCAGGCCCAGGAGCTGGACCAGAAGTTCTCCCAGCAACTGGAGGATGAAGAGGGCGGTCAGGGCGTAGAGCATTGAAGGCGGGCAGGGCGGCGCGCAGGCGCAAAAACCATGATCATCCCTGATACCCACCGCCCCGCGCTGGCGCTCGGGTGATGCCGCCTCTTTGCGGGAGGTCGGGGGCTCCGCCGGTTGCGCGCAACGGCCATCCGCAATACCCTGGTGTGCAGCGGTCGTCCGGCGAAGCACTCTCCGGTGCAACGCAACGGTCGCCGCACCACTGCACCAGGAGGACTTGCCATGGCTACCGCCCAGCCCCTGTACCACGCGCCCGCGTTTGAACCTACCGTGGATGAGATCGCCACGCTGAAGCAGCTCGAAATGGGCCAGGCCATCAGCGTGCCCGACGCGCTCAAGCACCACCTGTCCGGGCGCTTGCTGGAATGGGCCTACATCGGCAAGA
This sequence comes from Diaphorobacter sp. LR2014-1, assembly GCF_002916785.1. Taxonomy (NCBI): domain Bacteria; kingdom Pseudomonadati; phylum Pseudomonadota; class Betaproteobacteria; order Burkholderiales; family Comamonadaceae; genus Diaphorobacter; species Diaphorobacter sp. LR2014-1. The sequence goes on from NZ_MTBE01000034.1 coordinate 19,380, forward strand.
CGGCCACGGGCGAGTTCCACATCACCGACCTGGGCCGCCAGCTCATCAAGCGCCAAAACAACTGAGCCGGGTCACCGCTGCGGGGCGGATTCGCCTCCGTCCTACACGGCGTCCCGTGCGTGCGAAGGTACCTTACGGCCACCGCGGCAAACACCCGACGGGTGCGCATCGCAGCTTCGCTGCCATGCCCAGGCGGCGCGGGCCGGGCTTCTCGGCTCCCATTGCGGGAGCCCTGGTGCCAGGTCTGGGCCGAACGCTGTGGCTGCATGCGTGGCAAGGGTGGCGTTCTCTTATCGCCGCCCGGCGGCATGTGGCTAACACCCGTAAGCTTTGCCCTTTGGCAGCGTCCCGTGCTGGCCAGTCCTCACGGGGCCCCGCGTACTCGATTGCCGAGGCGCGGGCGGCAGGCACATCGTCCTGCCGCTGCCTCTGGCGCGGTATGCCACCGACCCGGAGATGGCTGACATGATTCACCGCACCGCTCTCGCCCACCGCCAACCGGCCGATCCCCCCGTGGAGCCGGATGTGCCCGCACCACCCCCGGAGCCCGCTGACACGCCTCCGCGCATGGACTGAATGGCGGTACGTACGGGCGGCACGCGCACTTGCGCGGGTGGCTGTCTTACAAGGCAGGCCCCGCCAGGCGCTTATGGTGGACCGCAACTATCGGAGCGTGACATGCCACCTACCAAACCCGCCTCAGGCGAAGTACCCCATTCTTCAGGCCGCAACCGCGTGGCCACCTCCAGGACTGTGACACTGCTGCTCATCGCCGTGGCGGTGATGCTGCTGTTCCTGTGGGCGCCGTGGTAGCGCCGGGAGAGGCCGATGGTCTTTTTGCGCTGTTGAACGGGACGTTCGAACGGGGCATTCGTCTGACAGTGGCCTTGCCCCTGCGTTCCTAACGTGGTGCTTCATGTAACACAGGAGCTTCACCATGAACCGCACCCCCAACCGTCCGGGCGCTGCACCATCCCCGGCCACCACCCCACCGAGCCAGCGCGACGACAAGCGCGCCATTCGCATCGCTCTTGTCACCGCCCTTATCGCGCTGGTAGCCGTTGTCGTATTCAACTTGCGCGCTCCAAAGGATCGCCTGAGCGCGCCCGGCGAAGGGGCTCCCGCAGCCACCCAAAGTTCTCCCGGAATGGCCGGGCCGTCGGTGGATGCCCTCCAGCCCTCAGCGCCCCAGCGCGGCGACACGCCTACCACCCCGGGTCGCGAAGGCATGGGCGCACCTGCCGGGGGCGCGCCCGCGGCGCAGTAGACGATGCGGGCACGCGCATTGCCGCACGACTGACCGGCTACGACCGTGGGTCAAAGAAGGCCGCACGCCACTGAGCGCGTTTTCGATCCCACGTAGGCTTCTTTTCCCGCTGCTCGCTGGTACATGCAGTCAATGGGGCGGGTGCGCAGGATCCTGGCGCTTGTGCGTGACCCAGATCAGGGCGTGCGTATCCACCCCCAGCGCCTGGGCGCGAGCCACGATGGCATCGCGCTGCGCGGCGTCCAGTTGTTTGTCGCGCGCCAGAATCCAGCAGTAGCTGGTATCAGGCCCCAACACCAGCGCCCAGCGGTAGTCAGGGTCAAGCGCCGCGACGTGGTAGCCGCCGTAGAACGGGCCGAAGAAGGACACCTTGAGCGATCCGGTGGTGGGGGCACCCGTGAACAGCGCCTTGCCAACGGCTTCGCGCCATTGGCCCGATGCGGCGGCAAAGCCGCGGTTGACCACGCGCACGCTGCCGTCCGCCTGGGGGGTGTAGGTGGCGGACACATCCGTCATGCCGCGCTCGAATGAGTGGTCGAGCCGGGCCAGCTCATACCAGCGCCCTTGATAGCGCTGTAGATCGAATGGCGTGACCGCTTCTACGCCCGGCGGGGGGCTGGTGTTTGCACAGCCGGCCATTGCGGCGACGCCCGCCATCCACAGGGCCCACAGGCCTGCGCGGCAGGACGGGATGAGTGCGCGCCGCACAGAAAATAGAAAAGCCGAGAGCAGGTACATGTGATGTCCTTGACCAAGTGGTGGATCAGTGTGTGTGGCGCCATTGCGCCACCAAGGGTTGAAGCCCCGTCAGGTGCTGGACGGGAGTGATCCCTTCCAGAGGCTTTTGGTACAGAGCCGTGCACGAGCCGCCGACCCACAACGCGGTGGTGGGAGACAACTGGGCCCGCAACTCACGCAGGCTGGCGTGAACGACTGTCCCGTTATGCACATTGCTGAAGCTCAAAGCCACCACATCCGCCCGATGGGCCACGGCGGCTTGGGCCACGTCGCCCACGGGTGTTTGCGTACCCAACGAAACGCAGGTAGAGCCTTCCAGTGCCAGCAGTGCTTCAACCATGAGCAACCCCAAGCTGTGCAATTCCTGGGGCAGCGTGGTGAGCAGGACCTTGGGACCTTGCGGTATGGGCAGCGGTGCCAGGGAAGCAATGGCGTTGCGCAAAACCCCGGTGATGACCTCGGTGAAGAGGTGTTCCTCGAAGACCTCGAAGCGCCCTTGCACCCAGCCCTCGCCCACGGCCGTGGTCAGGGGAGCCACCAGGTCGGTGACGAACGGAGCGAGCCCCATGCGCAGCTGCGCGTGACTCAGGGCATGCCGCAGGGCTTGCGGATCGTGCGCTCCGATGGCGTCAAGAAGCGGAGTCAGGGTCGCAGGTGAGGAGAACGCCTGAAAGTTTGTCTTGGACAAGACTGAGCTGGGGGATGAAGGTCTCTGGTTCAGCAAGGACAGCAGTTCTGCACTGTCCAAGCCCACCACCTTGCCGGGCCTGGCCCCTGTGTCGAGCAGGCGGCGAATCAGTTTCAGCCGTTGCACCTGCTCGCTCGGATACAGGCGGTCCCCCGCCCCGTCGCGCAAGGGTTGCGGGAAGCCATAGCGTTTTTCCCATACGCGCAAGGTGTCCTTGGCTACGCCGGTTTCGCGCTCCACGGCGGCGATGGGCAAACCTGCGCTATCGGGATGGTCTGGCGTGCTCATGCGCCAACCTTTATGCGGCGTACAGGCCTCAGGAGGGTATCGAAAGTCATGGACAAACTGTGGGGATTGGTGAAATTGTCTAGGACAAAATTTGTTTTGTCCACTACATTACGCCCATTGTCTGCGCACAGCGCTACCTCTGGGTATTTCGCCGAGGGTTGGAGTGATCATGAAAATCGCCATCATTGGTTCGGGAATTTCAGGTTTGGCCGCAGCCCACCGCCTGCGGGCGCAGGCGCGTGTCACGGTGTTCGAGGCGGGGCATTACTTCGGCGGCCACACCCACACGGTGGACGTGTGCCTGCCGGACGCGGCGGGGGAATTGGTAACGCATGGCGTCGACACCGGCTTTCTGGTCTTCAACGAACGAACCTATCCCGGGCTGATTGCTTTATTTGACGAGCTGCGGGTACCCACCGCGCGCTCGGACATGTCGTTCTCGGTGCAGGTGCCTGGCGCCGGCGCACTGGGCACCGGGACGCTGGAGTGGAGCGGTGCCAACCTGGCAACCGTGTTTGCCCAGCGCCGCAACCTGCTGCGCCCGCGTTTCTGGGGCATGCTGCGCGAGCTGCTGCGTTTCAATCAGCTGTGCACCACCCTGGCGGAGTCGGGCGAAGAGGCCGCGCTGGCCCAGCCCCTGAGCGAGTTTCTGGCGCGGCATGGCTTTGGCACAGCGTTCCGCGACTGGTATTTCCTGCCCATGCTGGGCTGCATCTGGAGTTGCCCCACCGACCAGATGCTGCGCTTTCCCGTGGCCACCATGATCCGTTTCTGCCACAACCACGGGCTGATTCAGGTGAGCCACCGCCCGCAGTGGTTCACGGTGGCGGGTGGCGCACGCCAGTACGTGCACCAACTGCTGCGGGGGCTTGATGCGCGACTGGCCACGCCCGTGGACCGCATCGTGCGCGATGCCGCTGGCGTGCAGGTGCATGCAGCGGGGCAAAGCGAGCGCTTCGACGCCGTGGTGCTGGCGGTGCACAGCGACCAGGCCCTGCGCCTGCTGGCGCAGCCGACAGAGCAGGAAACCCAGGTGCTGGGTGCCATCCGCTACCAGCCCAATCGCGCGGTGCTGCATACCGACGCGCATGTGATGCCGCAGCGGCGCAGCGCCTGGGCCGCCTGGAATTACGAGCGCGCAGCCAGCAAGGAACGTGAATCGGCGCGCGTGTGCCTGCATTACTGGCTGAATCGCTTGCAGCCTTTGCCTTTTGCCGACCCCGTGCTGGTCTCTCTCAATCCGACGCGTTCGATTGCGGCGGAGAAGGTGTTGGCCGAATTCGACTACGACCACCCCGTATTCGATCTGGCCGCCATTGCCGCCCAGGACCAGGTTCCGCAATTGCAGGGCGTGCAGCGCACGTGGTACTGCGGTGCTTGGACGGGGTATGGCTTTCATGAAGACGGCCTGCAGTCGGGCTACCGCGCCGCCGATCTGCTGCTGGAGCAGTTGCGCCAGCGGGAGGCCGCATGAACCCTCCAGTCACCGCGGTCACCGGCAACCGGCCGCACATCGGCTTCGGTCATGTGTGGCACACCCGGCTGCGCCCGCGCCGTCACCGTTTCATCGTCCCGACCTTCTTCCTGCTGCTGCCCATGCGCACGCTGCGCGCGCAGCCACAGGCCGCGGGCGTGTTGGCGCTGAACCGGCCGGGTGCTCTGGCGTTTCGCGATGCCGACCACGGCGATGGCCGCAGCCCGCAAGCCGGGGGGGCATTGGCCTGGCTGGAAGAGCTGCTACGCGGCGAAGGCATTACCGATGCGCAGGGTGAGATCTGGCTGCACTGCTATCCGCGCATCCTGGGCTACAGCTTCAAGCCGGTGAGTTTCTGGTACTGCCACCGCCGTGACGGCAGCCTGCGCGCCATCGTGGCCGAAGTGAACAACACTTTCGGCGAGCGCCATGCCTACCTGCTCGACACACCAAGGTACGGCGAGGAATTACGCGCGCGCAAGGTTTTCCATGTGTCGCCGTTTTGCCCGGTGGAAGGCGGCTACCGCTTTGAATTCAAGCGCAGTGGCACACAGGGGCTTGAGTCCACGCGCGTGCGCATCGACTTTGACGATGCCCAGGGCCCGCTGGTGCTCACCGGCGTGGCAGGGCGCCTGCAACCCTTGGACGCCAGCAGCCGCCGCCGGGCGCTGTGGCACTACCCGTTTCTGACGTGGGGCGTCATTGCGCGCATCCACTGGCATGCACTGCTGCTGTGGATCAAGCGTGCGCCCTTGCATTCCAAACCCACGCCGCCTGCACGGCCCGTGACCCGATCTTCCTCGCCGAGCACCTGACCATGAACACCACCACTGTCTCGCCGTCCGCGCTCCCCTTGCCTGACATGCCTACCGCGGCACGCCATGGACTGCGCCTGTTGCAGCGCCTGCAGCGTGGCACGCTCCATCTGGAGCTGCCCGACGGCAACGTCGTGCAATTGGGTAGCGGCCAACACCCGCATGCCAGCATGCGCCTGCACAACTGGAAGGTGTTTGGAGCCGTCCTGCGCTCGGGTGATATTGGCCTGGCGGAGAGCTACATCACCCAGGATTGGAGTACGTCCCACCTGGCCGACTTGTTGCGGCTGCTGATGGACAACCGCGATGCGCTGGAGTCTCTGGTCTATGGCGGCTGGTGGGGGCGGCTTGCGTACCGTCTGCGTCACCTGCTCAATCGCAACACCCGTGCCGGGAGCCGGCGCAACATCCACGCGCACTACGACCTGGGCAACGCCTTCTACACGCTGTGGCTGGACCCGAGCATGAACTACTCCAGTGCATGGTTCGAGGGCAACCTGGGGGGAGACCTGACCCAGGCGCAGCACGCCAAAGTACGCCGCGCCCTGCACAGCGCGGGCGTGCAGCCCGGGCACCGGGTGCTGGAAATCGGTTGTGGCTGGGGTGCCCTGGCAGAGATGGCCGCTGGCGAGTTCCGGGCGCAGGTGACAGGGGTGACGCTGTCCACCGAGCAACTGGCCTGGGGCCAGGCACGCATGCAGGCCGCGGGCCTGGCCGCCCAGGTGGATTTACGGCTGCAGGACTACCGTGATATCCAGGAAGGCCCGTTCGATGCCATCTGTTCCATCGAAATGGTCGAGGCTGTGGGGCAGGCTTATTGGCCTAGTTACTTTGGTGCCATGGCGCGCCTGCTCAAGTCGGGCGGGCGCGCCTGCGTGCAGAGCATCGTGATCGACGACGCGCTGTTCGACCGCTATGTGCGGGGTACCGATTTCATCCAGCAGTACATCTTCCCAGGGGGGTGTCTTCCCAGTCCATCGCGTTTTCGCGCCGCCGCACAGGGCGCGGGGCTGCGGGTGGTGGAGGAGTTTGCCTTCGGCCGCGACTACGCGGAAACCCTGCGCCGCTGGCACCAACGCTTCGTCCAGCAGCGAGCCCAGGTACAGGCCCAGGGATTTGATGCGTCTTTCCAGCGCACCTGGGAGTTCTATCTGGCGTACTGCGAGGCCGCATTCGACGCACGCAGCATCGACGTCGTGCAGTACACGCTGGTGAAGGACTGAAGCGCCCCTCACGGGCAACGATCCCCGCTTTTCATGGCCCCGTACGGCCCCCTTTTTTCAACAAGAAAATCATCATGTTCTTATCTCGAATGACGGTCGCCGCCCGCTTGTACGCGGGGTTCGGATTGATCCTGGTCCTTTTGGTGGTGCTGACGGGTATCGCCCTGGTGAAGGTGAACCGCATTGACCAGGCGCTGCGAGCCAACAACGACATCCACGTGCAGGTGCAGCGCTACGCCATCAACTTCCGTGGTTCGGCCCATGACCGCTCCATCGCCGTGCGCGACGTGGTGCTGAGTCCGTCCCCCGCCGAGCGCGACCGGGAGATCGCCACCATCGCTGCGCTGGCGGACTTTTACGCCCAGTCGGCTGCGCCGCTGGAAAAGCTCATCACCCGCAAAGGCGCAGCCCCTGAACTGGGGCAGTTGTATGCCGATATTCGCAGCGCCGAATCCAAGGCCGTGGCCACCACACAGGCCATCATTGCCCAGGTGCAGGCGGGCGACACCGCTGCGGCACAGACCCTGTGGACGCAGGCCAAGCCGCAATACGTGCAGTGGCTGGCAACGATCAACAAGCTCATCGACTTCAAGGAAGCGCGCATCCAGTCGACCAACCAGGGCGCCATGGACGAGGCGGGTGGCTTCCTCGGCGTCATGTTCTCGGCGCTGCTGCTGGCGTTGGTGCTCAGCGTGGCGGTGGCCTGGAGCGTGGCGCGCAGCATCGTGCGCCAGCTCGGGGCCGAACCCGCAGCGCTGGCCGATGTGGCCAGCCTCGTGGCGCAGGGCAACCTGCAGCCGGTGACCGGCGCCGCCCAGGCGCAGCCGGGGAGTGTGCTGGCATCGCTGGGGGCGATGCAGGCCAGCCTGGCGCGCGTGGTAGGTCAGGTGCGCCAAGCGTCAAACGCGGTCACCGTCGGTTCCCAAGAGATTGCCGGCGGCAATGCCGGGCTGCTGCAGCGCACCGAAGAGCAGGCCGCGAACCTGCAGCAGGCCGCCGCGTCAATGGAGCAGATGACCGCCTCGGTGAGGAACAACGCCGACTCGGCCCGCCAGGCCACGCAGGTCGCAGCCTCGGCCAGTCAGGCGGCTCACAAGGGCGGCGCGGTAGTGGCCCAAGTGGTCAGCACCATGGAGGAGATCACGGCCAGCAGCCACAAGATGGCCGACATCATCGGCGTGATCGATTCGATTGCGTTCCAGACCAACATTCTGGCGCTCAACGCCGCTGTGGAGGCTGCGCGCGCCGGTGAGCAGGGCCGCGGCTTTGCCGTGGTGGCCGGCGAAGTGCGGGCGCTGGCGCAGCGCAGCGCCGACGCTGCCAAGGAGATCAAAGGACTGATCGACGGCAGTGTGGCCAAGGTGGAGGAGGGCGCGCGCCTGGTGGGCGATGCAGGAGCCACCATGACCGACATCGTGGAACAGGCCCAGCGCGTGGCGGGCCTGATTGCGGAAATCAGCACCGCCACCGCCGAGCAGACCGACGGTATCGCCCAGGTGGGCAACGCCGTGACCCATCTCGACCAGGCCACCCAGCAAAACGCGGCCATGGTGGAGCAAAGCGCCGCGGCTGCACAAACCCTGAAGCAGCAGGCTGCGCAACTGGCCGAGGCCGTCAGTGTGTTCCGCTTGGCGCAGGACGCAGGCGGTGGTGCACCGATGTCGGTGGTGCGCCGCACTTCCCCCATGGTGACTGCTGCACCCTCTGCCTTGCGGCTCCGGGGCGACGTCGCAGCTTCTGTTGCATATTAAAACGATAGCGGCTAGCGCTTGACCCATATGCCCTGGAGCCGAATTTCATCCTTGAAGCGCTGGGCTCTTGCAGGCGGTGCGGCCTTGGCGTTGGCGGTGGCTTCGGCCAATCCCACGACCGGACAGGACGGTGGCGCTGCCCCGGCCTGGGTGCGGCAATCCCTCATGGGGGCCACCCTGGCGGGGGAAGGGCAGATGCGGTTTTTGGGCTTGCGCATCTACGACGCACGGCTGTGGGTCACGCCTGGTTTTGACGCCAGCCGCTTTGGTGCGCACCCGCTGGCGCTGGAGTTGACCTACCACCGTGGCTTCACCGGTGCGGCCATTGCCCGGCGCTCGGTAGAGGAAATGCAGCGCCAGGCCAGCGTGCCTTCTGAACAGGCCGAGCGCTGGCAGCAGCGCCTGGCGGCCGTGATTCCCGACGTGCAGCCAGGCGAGCGGCTCACCGGCCTGTACCAGCCGGGCCAAGGCATGCGTCTGTGGCGTGGCAGCCAGGAGTTGGCCGCGATTGACGATGCGGAGCTGGCGCGCCTGTTCTTTGGCATCTGGTTGTCACCGCAGACCTCGGAGCCGGGTCTGCGCAGTGCCTTGCTGGCCCGCACCCCCGGCGGAGCGGCCCCATGACTCCGCTGGCTACCCCTGCGCGTGCGGTTCCGCTGCCCCGTTGGTGGTCCGGGCCGGCCTATGGCCTGCTCGGTCTGCCGCTGGCCTTTGTGGCCTTGCCGCTGTATGTGGTGTTACCGCATTACTACGCCACGGAATTGGCTTTGCCGTTGGCCAGTGTGGGTGCTTTGCTGATGCTGGTGCGTCTGCTGGATGCGGCCGCCGAGCCCCTGCTGGGGCGCTTGAGCGACCGCCTGTACCAAGGCCCGCTGCGTGCGGTCCTGTGGGTAGCGGGGGGCTCGGCCTTGGTGCAGGTCCTGGGGTTGTCGGGGCTGTTCTTTCCCGCGATGCAAGGACCGCAGGCGTTGGCGGCGTGGATGGTGGCGGGGTTGTTGGTGACCTGCCTGGCGCACAGCCAGTTGGTGATTGCGCACCAGGCATGGGGCGTGCGTCTGGGCGGCGACGCGCTGCAGCGCAGCCGTGTCGTGGCCTGGCGCGAAGGTCCGGGGCTGATCGGCGTGGTCACGGCCAGTGCGTTGTCGGTGGCCTGGGGTGCCGGGCCCATGCTGGTGGTGTTCGCGCTGAGCTTGCTGGCCGGGTGGCTGGCCCTGTGGTGGGCGCCCCGCCCTGCAGCGCCTGCGCAGCAGGACTTGCCTGCTGCCTTTGCCTGGGCCACGGTCTGGCAACCCTTGCGCCAGCCGGCCTTTCGTCGCCTGCTGGCGGTGTTTTTGTGCAACGGCATTGCCAGCGCAGTTCCAGCGGCGTTGATGCTGTTTTTTGCCCAGGACCGGCTGCAGGCCACACAGGCGCAGATTGCCTTGTTTCTGGTGCTGTACTTTGTCAGCGGGGCGCTGTCCATGCCAGGGTGGTTGCGCGCGGTGCGCCGCTGGGGGCTGGAGCGCGCCTGGCTGGGCGGCATGCTGCTGGCGGTGGCCTGTTTTGGCTGGACGACGCTCCTGGGCAGCGGGCAGATTGTGGCCTTTGCGTGGATCTGTGCGTTGTCCGGTATCGCCTTGGGGGCGGATCTGGCCTTGCCCGGGGCTTTGCTGGCGCGCTTGGTGGAACGCCAGGGGGCTCAGGGGCGCAGCGAAGGGGCGTACCTGGGATGGTGGAACCTGGCCACCAAACTGAATCTGGCCCTGGCCGCGGGGGCGGCGCTGCCGTTGCTGCAGTGGCTCGGTTACAGCCCCGGCATCCAGGATGCCCACGCGCTGCAGCGCCTCTCTTGGGCTTACGCGCTGCTGCCTTGCGCCCTCAAGCTTCTGGCGGCAGGTTTGCTGTACCACCTGCTGATTCGTCCATCCCCGCCGTTGCATGAACAAGGAGTTTCCCCATGAACACCCGCCGCCACGCCTTGCTGGCCTTTCTCGCGGGCACTGCCGTGTTGACCGGCTGTGCCAGCCCCCAGGTGACCGACTATGCCCAGGAGCGTCCACAGCTGGAGCTGGACCGCTACTTCAACGGCCGCATCCTGGCCCACGGTATTTTTCAGCAGCGAGGCGGCGAGGTGGTGCGCCGCTTCACCGTGGTGATGGATTGCCACTGGGAGGGCCATCAAGGCGTGCTGGACGAGGCTTTCACCTATTCGGACGGCAGCACCCAGCGCCGTATCTGGCGCCTGACCAAGCATGCCGATGGGCGCTACACCGGGACCGCTGACGATGTCGTGGGTGAGGCCCAGGGCCAGACCGCGGGCAATGCCTTCCGCTGGAACTACACGCTGCGCCTGCCGGTGGACGGCAAGGAATATGAAGTGCAGTTCGACGACTGGATGTTCCTGGTCGATGACCGGGTGATGCTCAATCGGGCCACGATGCGCAAGTTCGGCGTCACCCTGGGCGAGGTACTGCTGTCGTTCACCAAGACATAAGGAGCCGCACTGTGCCTTTGAACCCCGCGATCACCGACTGGCGCGGCAAGCGCGTGTGGCTGGTGGGCGCCTCCAGCGGTATTGGCCGGGCCGTCGCAGCGCAATTGCACGCCCAGGGCGCGCAGGTGATCGTGTCGGCACGCCAGCAGGCGCTGCTGGCGGCGTTTGCGCACGAACACCCTGGCAGCCAAGCAGTGGTGCTGGATGTGACCGACGCCCAGGCGGTCCTGGACGTTGCCGCGCGCCTGCAGGCCGAGTCACCACTGGACCTGGTGTGCTACTGCGCCGGCCACTACACCCCCATGCGAGCCGACGCGCTGGCGCTGCCCGAGCTGCTGCGCCACCAGCAGGTCAACCTGACGGGCGCGCTGCATGTGCTCGCCGCCGTGGTGCCAGGCCTGTTGGCTTCGGCCCAGGCCGGCCGTGCGCCCCACCTGAGCCTGGTCGCCAGCGTAGCCGGCTGGCGCGGTCTGCCGCAGAGCCTGGCCTACGGACCGACCAAGGCGGCCCTCATCAACCTGGCCGAGACGCTGTTCCTTGATCTGCGCCCGCAGGGCGTGGGCGTGAGCGTGGTGAACCCCGGCTTTGTCGATACGCCCCTGACGCGCCAGAACGACTTCACCATGCCCGCGCTGCTCACGCCGGAGCAGGCGGCCCAGGCCATGTTGCGTGGCTGGGGGAGGGGCGCGTTTGAACTGCATTTTCCACGCCGCTTCACGCTGTGGCTCAAGCTGCTGCGCGTGCTGCCGTACCGCTGGTACTTTCCGCTGGTCCACCGTATGACCGGGCTGTGACGTATGCACCCACCTATAGACACCCACGCTTGCGTCGCCCGGCTGGTCCAGCTCTACGAGCAGCTAACCCCCGCGCAGTTGCCCCTACTGGAGGGCTACTACGCGCTTGACGCACGGTTCAAGGACCCCTTCAATGATGTGCACGGCGTGCCCGCCATCCGTGCCATCTTTGCCCATATGTTCGAAAGCCTGGAGCAGCCGCGCTTTGTCGTCACCCAGCGGCTGGTGCAGGACGACCGGGCCTTTTTGCAATGGGAGTTCCACTTCCGCCTGAAGCGCTGGCGGGCACAGGTGCCTCAATGCATCCACGGCGCGACCCTGGTGCATTTTGATGCCCAAGGCCGCGTGACACTGCACCGCGATTACTGGGACCCGGCTGAAGAGCTGTATGAAAAATTGCCTGTTTTGGGGGCTCTGATGCGCTGGCTGCGCAAGGCTGGCGCGGCACCCCTGCCGCATCCTCATCGCTGTTCGCCCCCTAGCGACCGTTAAGGTGGAGAAGGGGAGAGGTTCATGCCGATGAACGTCCATGAAGCCACGATGCTCCTCACCACAAAGCGGAACACCCCGACGACTTTCGTCATCGAGGTGTTCGAGGCCAAGAAAGAGATGGGGCGACCATCTCGTCAATGGCATAAGACGCGGCGGAGGGCTCTGCGGGAGGTGGTCAGCGTCCAAAACACGCACTCACCCGGATGGTCCGGAGCACTCTGAGGCAATTGCTGCGGCAAGGCCCTATCAGTAGCGGCCACCGCGGTAGCCACCACGGTCTGCGCCGCCGCCAAAACTTGGGCGAGCTTCCATGGGACGCGCGACGTTGACCGTCAGTGCACGTCCATCGACAGAACGGCCGTTCAGACCGTTAATGGCATCCTGTGCCTCGGAATCGCTGCCCATTTCTACAAAGCCGAAGCCCTTGGATCGGCCTGTATCACGCTCCATCATCACCTTGGCGGAGGTGACGGAACCAAATTGGGAAAACTGCTGGTGCAGCGATTCATCACGCACGGAATAGGCCAAGTTGCCCACGTACAGTCGGTTGTTCATGTCAGTGTCTTTCTTTCGGGAAATGAAGGGACGGCTTGTAAGCGCATCCCAGAGGAAATGAGTGGGGGAACCAAAATCAATGGCGCCGGCGCGCTGGAGGGGTGGTGCGCGTGCGGTTCTCGATATGCCGAAATGTCACTCGCCCCTTGTTGAGGTCGTACGGAGACATCTCCAGGGTCACCAGGTCACCGGCCAGAATGCGGATGCGGAACTTACGCATCTTGCCTCCGGTATACGCGATGAGCTGATGCCCGTTGTCAAGCGTGACGCGGTAACGGGCGTCAGGCAGAACTTCATCGACCTTGCCCTGCATTTCAATCAACTCTTCTTTGGCCACGGGTACCTCCGTCAATAGCAGGATCAGCCCAGTTGGTTGTGTAGCACCATGCGACGTCCTTGCGCCATGGCGTACTGGACTGCTTGTGCATCGCAGGGGAAGCTTGGGAGAAAGCGGAAGATGCGGTCGTACATTCCCCGGCGTATGGAAACCGAAGCAGTAACACCGACATTGGTGGTTTTGGTCAGCGGCGTGACAACGTAGTTGCCCACGCGCTCGGCGTTTTGTTTTTCAAGCATTGCAAACAGACAGGATGTAATCGCGAAGGCGACCATCCAGGAGAGAAAAGAGGGGAAAAGACCTGCCGCGCGTCGGCGCAGGAAAGGCGGGGCAGACCCTGTAAGAGGTTGAAGGTCTGCGATGAGCTTGCTGCTTTGAAGAGTGACGGCCGACACTTTTTACAAGAAGTGCGGGCGGAAGGCGCATCAGCCAGGATGCTGTCAGGCAGGCGCTATCTAAGCAAGCAGTGGGTAGCGCGTTGGTGGATTATTACTCACCGAAATGAAAAAAGCAAACTTAATTCTTGTGGATGTGCCCGATACCGACCAGCAGGCGCCTTAGGGCCCCGGATTGCTGCACAGTCCCCCGCACCTTTGCGCACGACGCTATCGAGGGTTTCGGAGGAAAAAAGAAAGGCCGCACGTTCTGGGAACTGTGCGGCCTTGTATGTGGTGCCCGGGGCCGGAATCGAACCGGCACGCCTTGCGGCGGGGGATTTTGAGTCCCCTGCGTCTACCAATTTCACCACCCGGGCAGGCGCGAAAGCGAAGTCGCAAATTATGGCACAGTAACGCGGTATGAAGACCTACCCCACCATTGAAGACGCGATCGGACACACGCCGCTGGTCGCACTGCAGCGCATCGGTGCACAGGACAACGCGGCACGCGGCAATGTCATTCTGGGCAAGCTGGAAGGCAATAACCCGGCGGGTTCGGTGAAGGATAGGCCGGCACTGTCGATGATCCGCCGGGCCGAAGAGCGCGGCGAGATCAAAACCGGCGATACGCTGATCGAGGCGACGTCGGGCAACACCGGCATTGCCCTGGCGATGGCTGCGGCCATCAAGGGTTACCGCATGGTGTTGATCATGCCGGAGGATCTGTCCGTGGAGCGCGCGCAGACCATGAAGGCCTTCGGCGCGGAGCTGGTTCTCACGCCCAAGAGCGGGGGGATGGAATACGCGCGGGATCTGGCCGACCAGATGGTGGCGCAGGGTAAGGGCGTGGTGCTGGACCAGTTTGCCAACCCGGACAACCCCCGCATCCACTACGAGACCACCGGCCCCGAACTGTGGGAGCAGACCGAGGGGCGCATCACCCATTTCGTGAGCGCCATGGGCACCACGGGCACCATCACGGGCGTCGCGCGCTTCCTGCGCGAGAAGAACCCCGCGGTGCGCATCGTGGGTGCGCAGCCGCAGGAAGGCTCGCGTATCCCGGGCATTCGCAAGTGGCCCGAGGAATACCTGCCCAAGATCTACGAGCCCCAGTTGGTGGACGAATTGGTGCTGGTGAGCCAGGACGATGCCGAGGACATGGCACGGCGCCTGGCGCGCGAAGAGGGCATCTTTGCCGGCATCTCCGCAGCCGGCGCCTGCTGGGTGGCGCAGCAGATCGCGCAACGCGAGGAAAACGCCACCATCGTTTTCGTGGTGTGCGACCGGGGCGACCGCTACCTCTCCACCGGCGTCTTCCCGGCGTGAACGTGAAGATCACAGTGGGCATCAATAGGGCCGCTGGCGCCCGGTAGTCAAGCGCGAGCAGCTATTAATTACGGAGCGCTGTGACTGCCATGGCGCATGCTGGAGGAGCATCGCCATGTCGTACGAAACCCGCTATTGCACCCACTGCGCCACGGCGCTGGCACCCATTGTGGTCATTGAGGACAGCGGCGAGAAGGAACGCCTGCGCTGCCCCGCCTGCGGCTGGACGCACTGGAACAACCCGACGCCCGTGCTGGCGGCCATCGTGGAGGTGGACGGCCGCGTGCTGCTGGCGCGCAATGCGCTCTGGCCACCCAAGATGTTCGCGCTGATCACGGGTTTCATGGAGGCTGGCGAGACGCCCGAGGACGGCATTGCCCGCGAAGTCAAGGAAGAAACCAACCTGGACGCGCGCAGTGTGCAGCTGGTGGGCGTGTATGAGTTCATGCGCATGAACCAGGTCATCATCGCCTACCATGTACGGGCCGAAGGCGAGGTGCGCCTGTCGCCGGAGCTGCTGGAGCACCGCTTTTATGAGCTGGACCAGCTCAAGTGCTGGCCCGCGGGCACAGGCTATGCGCTGGCCGACTGGCTGCGCTCGCGCGGCCACGAGCCGGTGTTCTTCACCGCCGAGGAAAATGCAGAGCGCCGCCGCGGACTGGACGCGCCGAAGGACTGAGAAAAATGGACATCCACAAGGAAATCGACACCCGGGGCCTGAACTGCCCCCTGCCCATCCTCAAGGCCAAGAAGGCCTTGGCCGACATGGCCAGCGGCCAGCTGCTCAAGGTGGTGGCGACCGACAGCGGCTCGCTGCGCGACTTCCAGGCGTTTGCCCGGCAGACCGGCAACGAACTGGTTGAGCAACAGACCGTGGGCGAAGAATTCATCCACGTGCTGCGCCGTCGCTGAATGATTAAGGACTAAATAGCCGTCCAGCGCTTGTTGGGCAAGCGCTGGTAGCTATCAAAATAGGAATCCGGGCGGGAGGCAGGGGTACCGCTCCGGCGGTGCGTTACAGCGCCAGGGATTGGAGGTATTCGCGGAACTGTGGGCCCACCTGCGGGTGCTGCAGTGCCAGTTCGACCGTGGCTTCCAAAAAGCCTTCCTTGCTGCCGCAGTCGTACCGTTTGCCGGCGTACTGGTAGGCATACACCGTCTCGTGCTGCATCAGGCGCGCGATCGCATCGGTGAGCTGGATCTCGCCGCCCACGCCCTGCGGCTGGTTGCGGATCTCTTCGAAGATGCGCGGCGTGAGCACATAGCGGCCGGCCACGCCCATGCGCGACGGTGCCTTTTCGGGTGCGGGCTTCTCCACGATCTCGTCGACGCGGATCAGCGCGCCGCCGGCGCTCTCGCCCTTGACGATGCCGTAGCGCTTGGTGTGCTCCAGCGGGACTTCCTGCACGGCCAGCAGCGAGCGCCCCTGCTTGGCGAAAGCGGCCGTCATCTGCGCCATCACGCCGGGGCCGCCGGGCTCGCCGGTCATCAGGTCGTCGGCCAGGATGACGGCAAAGGGCTCGTTGCCCACCAGGGGCTCGGCACACAGCACGGCATGGCCCAGGCCCAGCGAGCGTGGCTGGCGCACAAACAGGCAGTTCATGTCGTCGGGCGCGATGCTGCGCACCAGCGCGAGCATCTCGCGCTTGCCGGCGTTCTCCAGCTCGTTCTCCAGCTCGTACGCGGTATCGAAATGGTCCTCGATCGCGCGCTTGCTGCGGCCGGTGACGAACACCATGTCGCGGATGCCGGCCTCGTAGGCCTCCTCGACGGCGTACTGGATCAGGGGCTTGTCCACCACCGGCAGCATCTCCTTGGGCGATGCCTTGGTGGCGGGCAGGAAGCGGGTGCCAAGCCCCGCGACGGGAAAGACGGCCTTGCGGACACGGGTGGGTGCGTTCAAGTCGGGTGCCTCACGAAAAAGGGTGCCGGGTAAAAACAAGGGCGCCTGCAGCGCCCTTGTCCGGTGATCGGGCTGATCTTAGCCCAGGCGCGCGAGCTGCTCCTGGATGCGCGCCAGCGTGGCGCTGAAGTCGGCCACGCGCTTCTTTTCCTGCTCGATCACGGCCGGCGGGGCCTTGGCCACGAAAGCCTCGTTGCCCAGTTTGCCGTTGGCCTTGGCGATCTCGCCGGACAGGCGCGCTGCCTCCTTGGACAGGCGGGCCTTTTCAGCAGCGACGTCGATCTCCACGAACAGCGCCAGGCGGGCGTCGCCCACCACGGCCACGGGCGCGCTTTGCGCGGCCTGGGCCCAGGCGGCCTCGTCGTCGAACACCTTCACCTCGCTGAGCTTGGCCAGGTTCTGCAGCACCGGGGCGATGTCGCGCATGAAGTCCGCGTCGCCCGCCACCAGCAGCGGCAGGCGCTGTGCGGGCGACACGCCCATCTCGCCGCGCAGCGTGCGGCAGGCGTCCACCACCTGCTTGATGCGCGCCACGTAGGCGATGGAGCCCTCGTCGATTTTCTCGGGCTGGGACTGCGGATAGGCGGCGATGGCAATGGAGTCGCCCTTCAGGCCCGCGAGCGGGGCCACTACCTGCCACAGCGCTTCGGTGACAAAGGGGATGACGGGGTGCGCCAGGCGCAGGATGGCCTCCAGCACGCGGATCAGCGTGCGGCGCGTGGCGCGCTGCTGCGCCTCGTTGCCAGTCTGGATCTGCACTTTGGCGATTTCCAGGTACCAGTCGCAGAACTCGTTCCAGACGAAGTCGTAGAGGGTGTTGGCCACGTTGTCCAAGCGGAACTCGGCGAAGCCCTTGGCCACTTCGGCCTCTACCTGTTGCAGCTGCGAGACGATCCAGCGGTCGGCCTGGCTGAAGCGCAGGTAGCTTTCAGTGCAGCCCTGCGCGGTGTCCATGCCGCAGTCGTAGCCCTCGCAGTTCATCAGCACGAAGCGGCTGGCGTTCCACAGCTTGTTGCAGAAGTTGCGGTAGCCCTCGCAGCGCTTGCTGTCGAAGTTGATGCTGCGGCCCAGCGACGCCAGCGCGGCGAAGGTGAAGCGCAGCGCGTCGGCGCCATAGGCGGGAATGCCCTCGGGGAATTCCTTTTGTGTGTTCTGGCGCACCTTGGGCGCGGTCTCAGGGCGGCGCAGGCCCTGGGTGCGTTTGTCCAGCAGCGGCTCCAGCGCAATGCCGTCGATCAGGTCCACCGGGTCGAGCACGTTGCCCTCGGACTTGCTCATCTTCTTGCCCTGTGCGTCCAGCACCAGGCCGTGGATGTAGACATGCTTGAACGGCACGCGACCGGTGAAGTGCGTGGTCATCATGATCATCCGGGCGACCCAGAAGAAGATGATGTCGTAGCCCGTGACCAGCACGCTGCTGGGCAGGTACAGGTTGTAGTCGTCGGTGGCAGCGTCGGTCTGGTTTGGCCAGCCCATGGTGCTGAAGGGCACCAGGGCGCTGGAGTACCAGGTGTCGAGCACGTCGGCATCGCGGGTCAGCGTCTTGCCGGGGGCCTGGGCCTGGGCCTCTTGCTCGTTGCGGGCCACGTACACATTGCCGTCCTCGTCGTACCAGGCAGGGATCTGGTGGCCCCACCACAGCTGGCGGCTGATGCACCAGTCCTGGATGTTGTTCATCCACTGGTTGTAGGTGTTGACCCAGTTCTCGGGCACGAACTGCACCTGGCCGCTGGCCACGGCGTCGATGGCCTTTTGCGCGATGCTCTTGCCGGTGGCGTCGCCCGTGCCTTCTTGGGCCACCTTGTTCATGGCCACGAACCACTGGTCGGTCAGCATGGGCTCGATCACCTGGCCGGTGCGGGTGCAAATGGGCACCATCAGCTTGTGCTTCTTGGTCTCGACCAGCAGGCCCTGGGCCTCCAGGTCGGCCACGATGGCCTTGCGCGCCACGAAGCGGTCCATGCCCTGGTACTTGGCGGGGGCGTTCTCGTTCACCGTGGCCTGCAGGGTGAGCACGCAAATCATGGGCAGCTTGTGGCGCTGGCCCACTTGGTAGTCGTTGTTGTCGTGCGCGGGCGTGACCTTGACCACGCCGGTGCCGAACTCCTTGTCCACGTAGGCGTCGGCAATCACCGGGATCTCGCGGTCGCACAGCGGCAGCTTGACCATCTTGCCGATCAGGTGCGCGTAGCGCTCATCCTCGGGGTGCACCATCACCGCCACGTCGCCCAGCATGGTCTCGGGCCGCGTGGTGGCCACCACCAGCTGGCCCGAGCCATCGGCCAGGGGGTAGGCGATGTGCCACAGCGAGCCGTCTTTTTCCTCGTTCTCCACTTCCAGGTCCGACACGGCGGACTGCAGTTTGGGGTCCCAGTTCACCAGGCGCTTGCCGCGGTAGATCAGGCCCTGCTGGTACAGCTTCACAAAGGTGTCGGTGACGACCTTGGAGAGCTTGTCGTCCATGGTGAAGTACTCGCGGCTCCAGTCCACACTGTCGCCCAGGCGGCGCATCTGGGTGGTGATGGTGTTGCCGCTCTTTTCCTTCCACTCCCACACCTTCTTCACGAAGTCGGGGCGGCCCAGGTCATGGCGGCTCACGCCTTGCTCTTGCAGCTGGCGCTCGACGACGATTTGTGTGGCAATGCCCGCGTGGTCGGTGCCCGGCACCCAGACGGTGTTGTGCCCCAACATGCGGTGGTAGCGCGTCAGGCTGTCCATGATGGTCTGGTTGAACGCATGGCCCATGTGCAGCGTGCCCGTCACGTTGGGCGGAGGCAGCTGGATGGCGAATGCCGGCTGCCCGGCCTGCGCCGCGCCCGTGCCGCGGTAGCCTGCCACGCCGTAGCCGCGCTTTTCCCATTCGGGGCCCCAGTGGGCCTCCAGGGCGGCGGGCTCAAAGGACTTGGAGAGGCTGTTCAGGCCGGGTTGTTCGATCGTGTCGCTCATGGCAATGAAAAACGGCATCCCGTGGGATGCCGCCTGGGCAGTGGTTCGGAGGATGGGGGCATTTTATTCGGTTACCGCCATGCTTCCATACTGATAGCTGCTTGCGCTTGCTGGATAAGCGCTGGAGGCGCTTTTTACTCAGACCCTGTGGTGGGCACGAATTCGGGGCGGTCGTTGGTCTGGGGTTTGAGCGGCGCGCTGGCATGGCCGCCGGCGCGTTCCTTGCGCCATTGCTCCTTGCGCGCCGTCCACTCGGCCAGCCGGGCGTGGGCGGTGGTGCTTTCGCGCTGCATCTGCGCGGTGTCGGCCAGTTGGGCCGACAGCTCCAGCCGGATGCCGTTGGGGTCGAAGAAGTAGATGCTCTTGAAGATGTGGTGGTCGGTCACCCCCAGCACTTGCACGCCGTGTGCCTGCAGACGGGTTTTGGTGTCCTCCAGCTCCTGCACGGTGTTCACGCGGAAGGCGATGTGGTTGACCCACGGGGGGGTGTTGGGCGAGGGCTCGGGCTTCACGTCGTCGCCCAGGTCGAAGAACGCGATGAACGAGCCGTCCTGCAGCCGGAAGAAGAAGTGGGTGTAGGGGCAGTACTCGCCCGTGCTGGGCACGTAGTCGCTCTGGATGATGTGGTACAGCGGCAGGCCCAGGATGTCCTCGTAGAAGTGGCGCGTCTCCTCCGCGTCGCGCGCCTTGTAGGCGTAGTGGTGCAGCTGCTGGATGGCGGCGGGGGGCGGGAGGGTGTCGTGGGGAGCAGTCATGGCGTTGTCTCCGGGATAGGGCGCCAGGGCGCATGCTGGTATGAAGAAGTGCCTGAAATTCTACTATTCGTAATTGATTTGCGTTAAGTGAATTTGAAAAACCGCTGTCCAGCAGGCATGGCGCAGCCGCCGCGGCAAAGGCGGCCGGTGGCCTCAAACGGGAAAGAGGGAGTGGTGCTTGTATCTTTAAACCAGACCAGCGCGGTAGAGTCTGAACGCCGTTGAGGCGGCCAGACCGGCCCGTGCAGTTTGGTAGGCGCTGGGGTGATAGAGCCCGTGACTGAGTACAGAACGCATGGCCGCCGCGCTGGTCTTCGTGAAGCCCGAACGGTTACGCGCGCCTTGATTGAGCGCGCATGCACAAGCAAGGGATCTGAAGATCATGTCTGTTACCTCAGTGACGGTGGGCATCGACGTGGCCAAGGCGCACGTGGATGTCTGTGTGCTGGGTGCCAAGAGCAGCGCCCAGCGGTTTGACAACGATGCCGAAGGCCACTCGGCGCTGGCGGCTGCCCTGCAGCCCCTGGACGTGGGTCTGGTGGTGATGGAGGCCACCGGCGGCTACGAGGCCGCGTTAGCGTGTGCCCTGCAGGCCACAGGCCTGCCCGTGGCGGTCATCAACCCGCGCCAGGCGCGCGACTTCGCCAAATCCATGGGACGCCTGGCCAAGACCGACGCGGTGGATGCGCGCACGCTGGCCGAGCTGGCAGCGGTGCTGCTGCGCCGCGACGATCTGCAGCGCTTCTTGCGCCCCCTGGCCGATGAGCGCCAGCAGTGGCTCGCGGCCCTGGTCACGCGCAGGCGCCAGTTGCTGACCATGCTCCATTCGGAGCGCCAACGGCTGCAGATCACGCCCAAGAAGCTGCACGCCAGCATCGAGGCCATCGAGGCGGCGATCAAGGCGCAGCTCGATGAGATCGAAGAGCAGATGGTCACGCATGTGCGCGAGCACTTTGGGGAGCTCGACACGCTGCTGCAGTCGGCTGCGGGAGTCGGCCCGGTGGCCAGTGCCACGATGATTGCCGAGCTGCCAGAGCTGGGCCGGCTGAACCGGCGCGAGATCGCTGCATTGGTGGGCGTGGCGCCCATGGCCAATGACTCCGGCGGCAGCAAGGGCAGGCGGCGCGTACAAGGCGGGCGCTTCGAGATCCGCCGCGTGCTGTACATGGCAACGCTCACGGCCACCCGCTACAACCCGGCCATCAAGGCCTTCTACGAGCGTCTGAAGGCCGCTGGCAAGTTGCCCAAGGTCGCCCTGGTCGCTTGCATGCGCAAGTTGCTCACCACGCTCAACGCCATGGTGCGCACTGGAAAACCTTGGGACAAGTCGCTTCATTGCGCTTGACTTCGAAGACGGTTACTCAG
>NZ_MTBE01000035.1:0-2500 GCF_002916785.1 Diaphorobacter sp. LR2014-1
AAAGCAAAACGCCCTCCCACTGTTTTAGTGGGAGGGCGGTTTGGGCTGTAAGAGCCTGACGATGACCTACTTTCACACGGGAACCCGCACTATCATCGGCGCGAAGTCGTTTCACTGTCCTGTTCGGGATGGGAAGGAGTGGTACCAACTTGCTATGGTCATCAGGCATAAAGGGTTGCTGAGCAGTGAGGACTGCACAGCGAATTCATAGAGTCTGTGAATCAGCGTGGATTTGATTGCGTACTTGGCATAACAGTCTTGAACTGCGATTGGCAGTCAAAGTTATAGGGTCAAGCCGCACGGGCAATTAGTACTGGTTAACTTAATGCATTGCTGCACTTCCACACCCAGCCTATCAACGTCGTGGTCTACAACGACCCTTCAGGGGGCTCAAGGCCCCGGCAGATCTCATCTTGAAACGAGTTTCCCGCTTAGATGCTTTCAGCGGTTATCTCTTCCACACTTAGCTACTCGGCAATGCCACTGGCGTGACAACCGATACACCAGAGGTGTGTCCACTCCGGTCCTCTCGTACTAGGAGCAGGCTTCCTCAAATCTGCAGCGCCCACGGAAGATAGGGACCAAACTGTCTCACGACGTTTTAAACCCAGCTCACGTACCTCTTTAAATGGCGAACAGCCATACCCTTGGGACCGACTACAGCCCCAGGATGAGATGAGCCGACATCGAGGTGCCAAACACCGCCGTCGATATGAACTCTTGGGCGGTATCAGCCTGTTATCCCCAGAGTACCTTTTATCCGTTGAGCGATGGCCCTTCCATACAGAACCACCGGATCACTATGTCCTGCTTTCGCATCTGCTCGACTTGTCAGTCTCGCAGTTAAGCACGCTTATGCCATTGCACTATCGTCACGATGTCCGACCGTAACTAGCGTACCTTCGAACTCCTCCGTTACGCTTTGGGAGGAGACCGCCCCAGTCAAACTGCCTACCATGCACTGTCCCCGATCCAGCTAATGGACCTAGGTTAGAACCTCAAACGCACCAGGGTGGTATTTCAACGTTGGCTCCATGAGATCTAGCGACCTCACTTCAAAGCCTCCCACCTATCCTACACAGATCCGTTCAAAGTCCAATACAAAGCTACAGTAAAGGTTCATGGGGTCTTTCCGTCTTTCCGCGGGGAGATTGCATCATCACAAACATTTCAACTTCGCTGAGTCTCAGGAGGAGACAGTGTGGCCATCGTTACGCCATTCGTGCAGGTCGGAACTTACCCGACAAGGAATTTCGCTACCTTAGGACCGTTATAGTTACGGCCGCCGTTTACTGGGACTTCAATCAAGAGCTTGCACCCCATCATTTAATCTTCCAGCACCGGGCAGGCGTCACACCCTATACGTCCACTTTCGTGTTTGCAGAGTGCTGTGTTTTTATTAAACAGTCGCAGCCACCGATTTTTTGCAACCGCTTTGGGCTCCCTTTGTACAAGTTCACCTACTTGCGGCATACCTTCTCCCGAAGTTACGGTATCAATTTGCCGAGTTCCTTCTCCTGAGTTCTCTCAAGCGCCTTAGAATACTCATCTCGCGCACCAGTGTCGGTTTGCGGTACGGTCGTCAATAGCTGAAGCTTAGTGGCTTTTCCTGGAAGCAGGGTATCACTCACTTCGTCTGCAAGCAGACTCGTTATCACCCCTCATCTAAGCCCGGCGGATTTGCCTACCAGGCACGACTACAGGCTTGAACCAACATATCCAACAGTTGGCTGAGCTAACCTTCTCCGTCCCCACATCGCACTATTGATCGGTACAGGAATATTGACCTGTTTCCCATCAGCTACGCATCTCTGCCTCGCCTTAGGGGCCGACTCACCCTACGCCGATGAACGTTGCGTAGGAAACCTTGCGCTTACGGCGAGCGGGCTTTTCACCCGCTTTAACGCTACTCATGTCAGCATTCGCACTTCTGATACCTCCAGCATCCGTTACCAGACACCTTCACAGGCTTACAGAACGCTCTCCTACCACGTGCAATAAATTGCACATCCGCAGCTTCGGTAACTGGCTTAGCCCCGTTACATCTTCCGCGCAGGACGACTCGATCAGTGAGCTATTACGCTTTCTTTAA
Organism: Diaphorobacter sp. LR2014-1; assembly: GCF_002916785.1. Taxonomy (NCBI): domain Bacteria; kingdom Pseudomonadati; phylum Pseudomonadota; class Betaproteobacteria; order Burkholderiales; family Comamonadaceae; genus Diaphorobacter; species Diaphorobacter sp. LR2014-1. The sequence continues at coordinate 2,093 of NZ_MTBE01000035.1, forward strand.
ATGATGGCTGCTTCTAAGCCAACATCCTGACTGTTTTAGCCTTCCCACTTCGTTTCCCACTTAGCCAATTTTAGGGACCTTAGCTGGCGGTCTGGGTTGTTTCCCTCTTGAGTCCGGACGTTAGCACCCGGTGCTCTGTCTCCCAAGCTGTACTCTGCAGTATTCGGAGTTTGCCTTGGTTTGGTAAGTCGCCATGACCCCCTAGCCAAAACAGTGCTCTACCCCCGCAGGTAATACTTGAGGCACTACCTAAATAGTTTTCGGAGAGAACCAGCTATTTCCAAGTTTGTTTAGCCTTTCACCCCTATCCACAGCTCATCCGCTAGTTTTGCAACACTAGTCGGTTCGGACCTCCAGTACCTGTTACGGCACCTTCATCCTGGCCATGGATAGATCACTTGGTTTCGG
>NZ_MTBE01000035.1:7500-37544 GCF_002916785.1 Diaphorobacter sp. LR2014-1
AGAAGCTAAGCTACAAGGAGCAGCGCGAACTGGAGCAGCTACCTACCCAGATCGACGCACTGGAGGCCGAGCAAAAGGCAATCCGCGAAGAATTGGCGGACGGCAGCCTGTACAGCCGGGACGGCGCGCGGGCGACGGCACTGCACACGCGTGACGGAGAGATCGAAGATCTGTTGATGCAGGCGCTGGAGCGCTGGTCCGCGCTCTCGTCCTGACGAGGCCGGTCAGATGCGGTGGTGCAACCGGTCGGTGGAGCCGCGCAGGCGCGCAATCAGTGCCTGTGCAATCTGCGACAGCGGCAGCACCTCGTCGGCCGCCCCATGGGCGATGGCCTCGCGCGGCATGCCGAAGACGATACAACTGGCTTCGTCCTGCACGTAGTTGTAGCTGCCTGCGTCGCGCATCTCACGCATGGCAGCAGCGCCATCGCCGCCCATGCCGGTGAGCATGATGCCGTAGGCATTGCGCCCCACCACGGCGGCAGCCGACTTGAACAGCACCTCCACCGAAGGCTTGTGCCGGTTGACCGGCGGGCTGTCATCCACCACCGCTACATAGTTGGCGCCGCTGCGTGCCAGGTAGAACTGCCGCCCCCCCGGCGCAATATAGGCATGGCCGGGCAGAATCCGCTCGCCGTTCACCGCCTCTTTGACCGTGATCTGGCACAGGCTGTTGAGCCGCGCGGCAAAACTGGTGGTGAACCCTGGCGGCATGTGCTGGGTGATCACGATGGCCGGAGAGTCCGCCGGCATATGGATCAGGACCTCGCGGATGGCCTCGGTGCCGCCGGTCGACGCGCCAATGCAGATCACCTTTTCGGTAGAGACGCGCCCCAGCAGCGCCGACGCCGCGGGAGCGGGGGCCGCCGCGGGAGCGGCACCTGCATCGGGGTGGACAATAGCTGCGGCGCTGCGCGCGGGGGCGCGCCGCACATGGGCCACGGCCGCAACGCGGATCTTGTCCACGATCTGAGCCGCCAATTCGTTCAGTCCGCTGGACAGCCCCACGCGCGGCTTGGCGACGAAATCCACGGCCCCCAGTTCGAGCGCCCGCATGGTCACTTCGGCGCCGCGCTCGGTCAGGGTCGAGATCATCACCACGGGCATCGGCCGCAGGCGCATCAAGCGCCCCAGGAAGTCGATGCCGTCCATGCGCGGCATCTCCACATCGAGCGTGATCACGTCGGGATTTTTCTCGCGGATCATCTCGCGCGCGATCAGCGGGTCGTTGGCCGTGCCGATGCACTCCATGTCGCTCTGGCGGTTGATGATCTCCGACAGCAGGCTGCGCACCAATGCCGAATCGTCCACCACGATCACCCTGATCTTGCCGCTCATGCCTTTCAAATCCTTGCTGTGTTGTTAGTGCCGCCGATCAGAACAGATCCACGGAGCCTCCGCTGGTGGCGCGCGCCACGGTAGCCGCGTTGCCTCGCACCACTTCCTGCTCCAGCGTTTCTGGATGGGCATGCGCCAGGCGCTTGACCATCACCTTGCCCGTCACCGGAAAGAACACCACTTTGCGCGGATAGATGTCGAGCACGTCCTCCGACACCACCGGAATGCGCTCCGTGGCCAGATAGTCTTGCACAAAGCGGGTGTTGCGCTCGCCCACGTTGAGCGTGGTGAAGTTGTGCATCACCTGGGCGCCGCCGAAGATCTTGGCCTGCAGCGTCTCGCGGCGAGCGCCCAGTTTCATCATCTCATTGATGAGCAGTTCCATGGCGTAGGAACCATACCGGCCCGACGCATCGGCGCTGTCCCCCTCGGGCAGCATGAAGTGGTTCATGCCTCCCACGCGCATGCGGCTGTCCCACAGGCAGGCGGCAATGCACGATCCCAGCACCGTCATGATGGCCAGGCTGTCGTGCGAGACAAAAAACTCGCCTGGCAAGACCTTCACCGCGTTGTGCTGGAAATGGTGATCAAAAAAGAAGAACGATGCCTCACCCGGCCTGCGCGGACAGGCCTTGAGCTCCTGGAGCGACATGGCAGGCGCGGTGCCTGCGGAGGCATTCGCAGGCAAAGGCGTGATGCGGGGCGTGCGCCGGCGCTCCAGCCCCCCGCCCGGCAAGGCAGAGGGCCGTGGATCAGCTCCGGGTGTGATGCTCATGGATTCGCCAGCGCCTCGCGGTAGGTCAAAAATGCCCGCATCAGATGCGTTCGTACACCGTCTTGCCTCGCAAGGCAAAAAGGTCGCGCGAATCGCTGAAGTTCTCGGCATGCCCCACGAACAGCATGCCGCCGGGCTTGAGCACACGGTGGATGCGCTCCAGCACCCGTCGCTGGGTGGGGCCGTCAAAATAAATCATCACGTTGCGGCAAAAGACCACGTCGAAGGGCTCGCGGAACGGCCAGTCGTCGCGGATCAGGTTCACGCTCAGGAACTCGATGGGTTTGCGCAACTCGGGGCGCACACGTGCCAGCCCGGCGTTGCTGCCCTTGCCGCGCAGAAAGAAGCGCTGCAGGCGCTCTTGGCTCAAGCCCTTCAGACCGTCGAGGCGATAGACCCCGCGGGCGGCCGTGGCCAGCACCCGCGAATCGATGTCGCTGGCCATCAGCTTGAAAGACGCGTTGGTGCCCAGGGTTTCCAGGACCGTCATCGCGATCGAGTAAGGTTCTTCGCCGGTCGATGCCGCATTGCACCAGATGTTCCATGGCCCGGCAGAGCGCATGCGCAGCAGCGACGCCAGGATCTCGAAATGGTGTTGCTCGCGAAAGAACGCCGTGAGGTTGGTGGTCAGGGCGTTCACAAACTCTTGCCACTCCGGCCCGTCGTGGCCTTCCAGCCAGCTCAGGTACTCATGAAAGCTGTCGTACCCGGTATCGCGCAGGCGGCGCGACAGGCGGCTGTACACCATGGCGTGCTTGCCATCATGCAGGCTGATGCCGGCGCGCTGGTAGATCAGGGACTGCACCCGCGCGAAGTCCTGATGGGTCCAGGCGAACTCGCGCCCTTCGCCACTCTCGGCCACGGGAGCAGCAGCCCCCGCAGCGGGGCGGGCCGGGCGCCGTGGCGCGGCGGTGGGGCTGGCGGTCAGGCTCATGGCGCGCTCGTCAACGTGTGTATAGCGGGAAGGCTGCGGCTCGCCGCATCAATCCCCGGCCATGGCAAGGCCCATGTCCATGCCGGCCATGAGTTTTTCGATGTCCAGCAGGATGAGCATGCGGTCGCCCACCGAGCCAAGCCCGCGGATGCACTGCGCGTCGATGGAGCTCTCGATGTCCGGGGCCGTGCGAACCTGTTCGGGCGTCAGCTCCATCACGTCGCTCACGGAATCCACCACGATGCCCACCACCCGCTCGCGCAGGTTCAGGATGATGACGACCGTGAAGCTGTTGTACTCGGCCTGCGCACAGTTGAAGCGCAGCCGCATGTCCACGATCGGCACGATGGTGCCTCGCAGGTTGGTCACCCCTTTGATGAAAGCCGGCGCATGGGCGATGCGCGTGGGGTTTTCATAGCCGCGGATTTCCTGCACCTTGAGGATGTCGATGCCGTATTCCTCCTGGCCCAGGCGGAACGTCAGGTATTCCCTCGCGCCCGCAGCCGTGGTCTCTGCGCCCTTGTCCACCAGACTCATGCCCTCACTCCTCGTCGTTCAGCGTTTCGCAATTCAGTGGCGCGCACGGCGCACCAGGGCAGCCGTGTCCAGAATCAAGGCCACGGTGCCATCCCCCAGAATGGTGGCGCCCGACACGTTGGGCACCTTGCGGTAGTTGGTCTCCAGGTTCTTCACCACCACCTGATGCTGCCCCAGCAGTTCGTCAACCAGCACGGCCACGCGGCTGCCATCGGCCTCCACCACCACCATGATGCTGCTGGTGGAATTCGCGTCGGGGCGCGGCACCTGGAAGATCTTCTCCAGCGCCACCACGGGCATGTATTCGTCGCGCACCTTCACCAGTTGGGAGCCCTGGGCCACGGTGTTCACTTCGCCACCGTTGACCTGGAACGACTCCACCACCGACGACAGCGGCAGGATGTACACCTCGTCGCTCACGCCCACCGACATGCCGTCCATGATGGCCAGCGTCAGCGGCAGGCGCACGGACACACGCATGCCGTAGCCTTCAGCGGAATCAATCTCCACCGAACCGCCCAGCGCGGTGATGTTGCGCTTGACCACGTCCATGCCCACGCCGCGGCCCGAGACATCGGTCACCACATCCGCCGTGGAGAACCCGGGCGCGAAGATCAGGTTCCAGACCTCGCTGTCGGGCATGGCGTCGGAAACATCCAGCCCACGCTCGCGCGCCTTCTTGAGGATCTTCTCGCGCGACATGCCCTTGCCGTCGTCGCGCACCTCGATCACGATGGAGCCCCCCTGGTGCGATGCCGACAGCGTGATGGTGCCGTGTTCTGGCTTGCCCGCAGCCAGGCGGTCGGCGGGCATCTCGATGCCGTGGTCGCAGCTGTTGCGCACCAGGTGGGTCAGCGGGTCGGTGATCTTCTCGACCAGGCTCTTGTCCAGTTCGGTCGCCTCGCCGTGGGTGACGAAATCCACCTTCTTGCCCAGCTTGCCCGCCAAGTCACGCAGCATGCGCGGGAATCGGTTGAACACGATCGACATGGGAATCATGCGGATCGACATCACGGATTCCTGCAGGTCGCGCGTGTTGCGGTCCAGGTCGGCCAGGCCTGCCAGCAGTTGCTGGTAGACGCCCGCATCCAGGCCACGGCTGTTCTGCGCCAGCATGGCCTGGGTGATGACCAGTTCGCCCACCAGGTTGATGAGCTGATCCACCTTGCTCACCGCCACGCGGATGGTGGACGATTCCATGGAGGCCTGCGCGCCGCCCTTGGCCTCGGCGGAGGCGGCACGCGCGGCGGGCCGCTCAGCAGCACTGGCCGGTGCGGCGGCAGGAGCGGCCTCGACAGGCACGCCCGGCGCGCCGGCAAAGAAGCCGTACGGCTCGGCCAGGGCCGCAGCGGATGGCTCCAGCGGCTCATGGGCCTCTTGCGCGGCAGGCGCCGCGGAGGTCGCCGCGTCGTGGATGGCCACCTGCTCCTTCGCCACATGGAATGCGAACAGGTCCAGCAGATCCTCGTCCGTGGACGTGGTCTGCACTGCGAACCGGCGCATGCCGGGGCGGTCTTCCGGCAGATCGTTGATGCTGCCCAAGCCCGGGATGTCGCGGAACAGGTCCTTGATCGCATCGGCCAATGTCACCTGGGCCAATGGACCGATGTGGATCTCCAGCGAGCGAGCGCCGCCGGGGACCGCCGCAGCGGGCACCACCGGCGCCACCGCGGGCGTGGGCGCAGGTGCCGCAGCAACCACAGGCGCTGGAGCGGGTACCGCTGCGGCGGGCGCTGCCGCTGGCACGGCGCCGGCCGCCAGTTCGCTGATGCGGCGCACGAGGTCATGCGTGGAAACCGCCTCACCCTGCCCGCCCGCCTGATGGCGTGCCAGCAGGCTGCGCGAGGCGTCCGCCGACTCCAGCAGCACGTCCACCATCTGCGGGATCAGCTGCAGTTCGTGGCGACGCAGCCGGTCCAGCAGCGATTCCATTTGGTGCGTGAGTTCCGCCACATCCGAAAAACCGAAGGTGGCCGAGCCGCCCTTGATGGAATGCGCGCAGCGGAAGATGCCGTTCAGCTCTTCGTCGTTGGCGGCATCCACGTCCAGGTCCAGCAGCATCTGCTCCATCTGGTCCAGGTTCTCGCCGGCCTCTTCGAAGAAGATCTGATAGAACTGGCTGAGGTCAAAGTCCGCGCCTGCGCCCTCTTGGTAGGTATCCGCCATGGTCCCGAGTTCCTGTGTGCTACGTCGTAGGTGTTGGTGTGGCCGGCGCGATCAGCGGATGACCTTTTGGATCACTTCGATGAGGCGCGTGGGGTCGAACGGCTTGACCAGCCAGCCGGTGGCGCCCGCGCTGCGGCCGGCCTGCTTCATCTGGTCGCTGGATTCCGTCGTGAGGATGAGGATGGGAATGCTCTTGAAGCGCGGATGCTCGCGCAGCTTGCGCGTGAGGCCGATGCCGTCCAGGCGCGGCATGTTCTGGTCGGCCAGCACCAGATGGATGTCGTGGGTCTCGGCCTTTTCCAGCGCGTCCTGGCCATCCACCGCTTCCACCACGTGGTACCCCGCTCCGGTGAGCGTGAAGGAAACCATTTTCCGCATGGACGGAGAATCATCGACCGCAAGAATGGACTGCATGTAAAGCTCCAACGACTTTTGATTTGAATAAGGTTAATGGGTTGGGAGATACGGGAACCGCGCCTGGATCAGAACAGCTCGATCGAGCCGGCCTCCATCTCGCTTTGCGTGACAGGGTTGGGCCGATCGGGCACCACGCCCTCCAGCGGCGCGGCGTCCTCCCCCTCTTCTTGTCCCATGGTCTCGGCCGCCAGGCGAAAGGCGCATCCCTGCAACACCTTGGTAGTGTGGATGATGAGCTGGGTCGCCATGTCGTGAAACTGCAACTCCGTCACTGCACTGCGCAAGGCGGTGCGCAAATCGGCCAACTCTGCCGACGCGCCGATGAGCTCATCCGTCAGCGAGGCGTTGGCCTCGCCGAAACGCGCGAGCAGATTCTCGGTGGCGTGGTTGAGCAGCCCCTCCAGCCGGTGCAGGTCGTGCATGGCCATCAGCAGGGAATCCTGCAACTCGGCCGCCACCATGACGGGCACCTGCACGGCAGGCCCATCTGGCGTATTTAGCGTAGATTGCATCGTTTCTCCATTGCTGCTGGCGCACAGCCGGCGGCACCATCGTCCGGGGCCCCAATCCTGTCGCCTGTGCTGCAGCATTACGGCATCCGCTGCACCGCGCCACAGGCTGAACTGACCGTTTCGGGCCCAATTTGTTCCAATATGTATCCTATGATACCCACTCCCACCGATCTTGAGGCCCCGAAAAGACCCGTGCGAGTGCTGCATCTCGAGGACTCAACCGCCGACCACGCGCTGGTGCGGCTGACGCTGCGGCGCGCCGGGCTGTCCCATGAGATCCACCAGGTGGACTCCCTGGAGGCCTTCACCGGGTGGCTGGAGCGGGAATCGTTCGACGTGATCCTGGCGGACTACCGCCTGCCCGGCTTCACGGCGCTGGATGCCTGGCGCATCGTGGACCAATGCCCGGGGCACCCGCCCTTCGTGCTGCTGTCCGGCGCGATCGGCGAGGCCGCCGCGGTGGACGCCATGCGGCTGGGCTTTGCCGACTACCTGCTCAAGGACGACATCGCGCGCCTGCCGCATGTGCTGGCGCGTGCGATGGAGGTCGCGCAGGCCCGCCGCGCGCGCGAGGAGGCCGCGGCCGAGTTGGCCGAGTCCCGGCAGCAGCTGGCCGACCTGGCCGAGCACCTGCAGACCTCCATCGAGGAAGAACGCGCCGCCATCGCGCGCGAGATCCATGACGACATCGGCGGCGCACTGGCCGCGGTGAAATTCGACCTGGCGTGGATCGGCCGCCACGCCGGTGAGGACGGCCTGCGCGAGCATGCCAGTACCGCCACAGAGATGCTGCAGCACGCCATCGACGCGGCCCAGCGCCTCATGATGAACCTGCGACCGCCCGTGCTGGACCAGGGCCTCGTGGCCGCCGTGCGCTGGCTGGCCGAGACCTTCGAGCGCCGCACGCGCATCCCCGTGCGCGTCACCGCCAGCCGCGAGGCGCTGGACGTGCCGCCCGCGCTGCAACTGGTGGCCTACCGCACCGCGCAAGAGGCGCTGACCAACGTGCAAAAGCACGCGCAGGCCGGCCACGTGCGCATCGATCTGTCGGACCACGAGGACGTGCTGACGCTGGAGGTGGCCGACGACGGCCGCGGCATGGCGCCCGAGATGCGCAAGAAGCCCCGCTCCTTCGGCCTGCAGGGCCTGCAGGAGCGCGCGCGGCGCGCGGGCGGCTGGCTGGACATCAGTAGCCGGCCGGGGCATGGCACGTCGGTGATCATGACCGTGCCGCTAACATCGCCCGCAGGCAAAGCAGGAGATGTGCAGTGATCCAGGTGGTGCTATGCGATGACCATGCCGTGCTGCGGCGCGGCATACGCGACACGCTGACCGAGTCGCCCGATATCCACGTGACCGGCGAGGCCGGCAGTTATCCCGAGTTGCGCGAGGTGCTGCGCACGGCCGCTTGCGACGTGCTGCTGCTGGACCTGAACCTGCCCGGGCGCAGCGGCCTGGAGGTGATGGCCAGCCTGAAAGAGACGCACCCGGACATCAAGGTGCTGATCGTCTCGATGTATCCCGAGGACCAGTACGCGCTGCGCTGCCTGAAGGCCGGGGCGCACGGCTACGCCAACAAGGCGGGCGACCCGGTGCAGCTCATCGCCGCGGTGCAGACCATCGTGCAGGGGCGCAAGTACCTCACGCCCGAGGTGGCGCAGTTGCTGGCCGACAGCCTGGCGCAGCCCACGCCCGAGCTGCCGCATGAATCGCTGTCGGAGCGCGAACTGCAGACGCTGGTGAAGATCGCCTCGGGCAAGCGCCTGTCAGACATCGCCGAGGAGCTGATGCTCAGCCCCAAGACCGTGAGCGTGTACCGCGCGCGGGTGCTGGAAAAGCTCAAGCTGGCCAACAACGCGGAGCTGACGGTGTACGCGATCCGCAATCGGTTGGTATGAAAACAATAGCTGCCACCGCTTGATGCACAAGCATTTCAATATATTTTGATATTGAGAATGGCTTGCAGCAAGCGCTAGCAGCTCTCTTTTTTGACCGGCTAACGCGGCGCGGCGAACAGGTCGATGGACTGCTGCAGCAGCGCCAGCATGGGCTGCTCCAGCATCGGCAGCGTGGCCGTGATGCCCAGCATGCCCACCGTGAGCGTGACCGGGAAGCCCACGGCATAGATGTTCATCTGCGGCGCCACGCGCGAGATGATGCCCAGGGTCAGGTTCACGAACAGCAGCAGCGCAATCATGGGCAGCGCGATCCACAAAGCGCTGGAGAACAGCGACGCGCCCAGCTCGTGCAGCCGCATCTGCCCAATGGCCTGCAGAAAGTTGCCGCCCACGGGGAAGCTGTCGAAACTCTTGACCACGGCCATCAACACCATCAGGTGGCCGTTGATCACCACGAACAGCAGCATGGAGATGTTGCCGAAGAAGCGCGCCACCGCGCTCACCTGCGCATTGCTCGCGGGGTCGAAGAATGAAGCGAAGTTCAGGCCCATCTGCAGGCCGATGATTTCGCCGGCCAGCTCCACGGCCGCGAACACCAGACGCACCGCGAAGCCCATCGCCAGGCCAATCCCCACCTGCTGCACCACCGCGCCCGCAGCCTCACGGCTGTTCAGGCTGATGACCGGCTGCTCGGGCAGCACTGCCTGCGCGCACACCGCCACCAAAAAGGCCAGCCCGATGCGCGTGCGCACCGGGATCACGCGCATCGAGAACACCGGCGCCGACGTGAACAGCGCCAGCACGCGCAGGAACGGCCACAGCACCGGCGACAGCCAGGCCATGATCTGCGCCTCGGTGAAGGTGATCAAGATGCCTACCCGACGACGGACGGAATGGCCTCGATCGTGCGGCGCAGGAAGTCCACCAGCGTGGTCAGCATCCACGGCCCGGCGATCGCGAACACCACCACGGCCGCGATCAGCTTGGGCACGAAGGCCAGCGTGGCCTCCTGAATCTGCGTCACAGCCTGGAAGATGCTCACCAGCAGGCCCACGGCCATCACCACCCCCAGCACCGGCATGGCGATCATCAGCAGCAGGGTGAGCGCATCGCGGCCCATGGTGAGCACGAACTGGGAGGTCATGCGGAATCCTTCACGTCGCGAAGCTCGCGGCCAGCGAGCCGATGAGCAGGTTCCAGCCATCGGCCAGCACGAACAGCATGAGCTTGAACGGCAGCGCCACCAGCACCGGCGACAGCATCATCATGCCCAGCGACATGAGCACGCTGGAGACCACCATGTCGATGATCAGGAACGGAATGAAGATCATGAAGCCGATCTGGAAGGCCGACTTCAGCTCGCTGGTCACGAAGGCCGGCACCAGCACGCGCAGCGGCGCGGTCTCGGCCGTCACGCCCTCGTCCAGCTTGGCCAGGCGTGCGAACAGCGCGAAGTCGGACTGGCGCGTCTGCTTGAGCATGAAGCCGCGCATGGGCGCCTCGGCCTTCTGGATGGCCTGCTCGAAGGTGATGGCGTTGGTGGTGTAGGGCACGTAGGCCTCCTGGTACACCTTGTCCAACGTGGGCCCCATGACGAACAGCGTGAGGAACAGCGACAGGCCGATGATGACCTGGTTGGGCGGCGCGGACTGCGTGCCGATGGCCTGACGCAGCAGCGACAGCACGATCACGATGCGCGTGAAGCCCGTCATCATGAGCAGCACGGCCGGCAGGAACGACAGCGCCGTGAAGAACAGCAGCGTCTGGATGGGCACCGAGTAGCTCGTGCCGCCCGGCCCCGAGCCGATCACCAGCGGCAGCGCACCCGCGGGCTGCTGCTGCGCCCAGGCGGCGCCCGCCAGCAGCAAGCCAGCCGCACCGGCCGCGATGCCGCGCACGGCCTTATGCATGGCCGTCTCCGCCCGCATGCGCCGGTTGTACGGTCTGCTCGCGCGCGGCCGCCATCTCGGCGGCAAACGAAGGCGCTGGCGCCGACCCCGGCGCTGCAGCCGCCGGCAGTACATGCAGGCAGTTGATCTGCTGCGCGGTCACGCCCAGCACCAGCAGCGTGCGCTGCTGCGGCGGGCCGACCTCCACGGTCACCACGCGCTGCTGCGGCCCCACGGCCACCGCCGAGAGCACACGCGAGGCGCCTCCCGCATGGGCCTGCAAGCCGGCTTGGCGCTGCTGCAGCCGGCGAATCAGCCACGGCAAGGCCGCCAGCGCGCCGACGAACAGCACCACCAGCAGCAGCGTCTGCGTCATACCCACGCTATCCACGGCTGACGCGGCGCAGCCGTTCCGAAGGCGTGACCACGTCGGTCAGGCGGATACCGAACTTGTCGTTCACCACCACCACTTCACCCTGGGCGATGAGGTAGCCGTTGACCAGCACGTCCATGGGCTCGCCGGCCAGCGCGTCCAGCTCCACCACCGAGCCCTGGGCCAGCTGCAGGATGTATTTGATCGGCACCTTGGTGCGGCCCAGTTCCACCGACAGCTGCACCGGAATGTCCAGCACCATGTTGATGTCGTGCACCTGCGGCTCGCCGCCGGCGGCATAGGGGCGCGCGGGCTCGCCCGACAACGGGCCTCCCTGCTCGGCATCGATGGTCTGCCCGTCGACGCGCTTTTGCTCTTCCAGTGCCTCGGCCCAGCCGGCAAACGGGTCGTCCGCAGCGGACCCGCCAGAGTTGTCGTTGTGGTCGGATTCAGTTGACATTCTTTTCTCCCATCCAGTGCGCTTCGGCACCGCGCAGGCATTCCTCGATGCGGATCGCGTACTTGGAGTTGTGCGTGCCGTATTGGCACTCGAAAACGGGCACCCCCTCGATGGAGGCGCGGATGCGCGGCTCGCGCTCCAGTTCGATGAAGTCGCCCGGCTTCATGGCCAGCAGTTGCTCCACCGTGGCGTCGGCGCGCGCCAGCTCGGCCACCAGCGTGACCTCGGCGGCCTGGATCTCGCGCGTGAGCACGCGCACCCAGCGCCGGTCCACCTCGATCGCGTCACCCTGCACCGACGAGTACAGCACGTCGCGGATGGGCTCCAGCGTGGCATACGGCATGCAGATGTGGATCGCGCCGGCCAGGTCGCCGATCTCCAGCTGGAAGGCGGTGGACACCACGATCTCGCTGGGCGTGGCGATGTTGGCGAACTGCGGCTGCATCTCCGAGCGCTGGTAGGCCAGCTCCAGGGGGTAGATGCCTTGCCAGGCCTTCTTGTATTCCGCGCAGATCACGTCCACCAGGCGGTTGATCACGCGCTGTTCGGTGGCCGAGAAGTCACGCCCTTCGATGCGGGTCTGGAACTTGCCCACGCCGCCGTACAGCGTGTCGATGATGCCGAACACGAGCGACGGTTCGCACACGACCAGGCCGCTGCCGCGCAGCGGACGAATGGCGACGATGTTGAAGTTGGTCGGCACCACCAGCTCGCGCAGGAAGGCGCTGTAGCGCTGCACCGACACGGTGCCCACGGAGATCTCAGGGCTGCGGCGGATGAAATTGAACAGGCCGATGCGGAAGTTGCGCGCAAACCGCTCGTTGACGATTTCCATCGTCGGCATGCGGCCGCGCACGATGCGCTCCTGGCTGGAGATGTCGTAGTTGCGGACGGCGCCGGCCTCGATCTCCTCCTTGACGGTCTTCTGGCTTTCGCCCGTCACGCCCTCCAGCAGGGCATCGACTTCTTCCTGGGACAGAAAGGACTCACTCATGGCTGCAACCTTTCCTCACTGGATGATGAAGCTGGAGAACAGCACCTGCCGCACCGGATTGGTGTCGGCGCGGGGACGGGGTTCTTCTTCTTCGACATCCTCGTCCAAGGGATCGCGGCTGGCCGAGCGCTTGCGCGGCTTGGGCACGCTGTAGCCCAGCGGGCGCGACACTTCGCGGCGGATGTCCACCGCCAGCTTCTCCTTGCCCTCGCGCGTCAGCAACTCGTCGGTCGTTCGCTGCGACAGCAGCAGCAATACGCCGCTGCGGATGGTGGGCATGTAGGCCTTCACCTGGTCCGCCGTCTTGCCGTCGGCCAGCTCCAGCGTGATGCCCACCTGGGCAAAGCGATCGCCGCCGGGGTCGGCCAGGTTGACCACCATGTTGTCCATGGGCAGGAAGGTGGGAGGTGTCTTGGGCGTGCCCGCCTGGGCGACCGCCCGGCCGCCGCCCTCCTCGTCCTCGGCCGCGTGGCGCTGGGACAGCATCATCCAGGCTGCGGCGCCGCCCGCCACCAGCACCAGGGCGAGAACGGCCAGGATGATGATCAGTTTCTTGCTTTTGGCCGGAGCAGCAGTGTTGTCGGACACGTTGGGGCTTTCTTGCGCAACAAGGGCAGGGGAAGTGGGCCGCGGGCGGCGGGCCGAAAGGCCCTTCCCCGCAGTGATGGCCGATTATTGAACGCCCCGGCGCCCCGCGAAAGCCAGAATAAGCGCCCAAAACCCGGGTTTTCAGCCGCATGCGCCCCGATGCGCACCGCTGCTGCCGGGGCGGCACAGGGGCCACCCCGGCGGTGCGTCAGACGAAAATATCCACCGAGCGCTCGGCCACGCCCCGTCCGCCGCCTGCCTGCCCCGCAGGCGCGGCGGCCTGCACGGCGGCCTGGCGCGCGCCCGGGCGGCCCTCGTCCCGCCGGCCCTGCCGGTCGGCGGCACCGCCACCCGCCGTGTCCACCGTCACGCCGGCGAGCTGCAGCCCCTCGCGCTGCAGCATCTCGCGCAGCTGGGCCGTGCTGCCGTCCAGCCACTGGCGCGCATCGGCTTGGTCGCTGCGGAAGGTCACATGCGCCTCGTCGCCCGTGAGCGCCACCCTCACCTCCACGGGCCGGCCATCCTGGTCCAGCGTCAGTTCGGCATTCTGGGTTTTCTGGTGCACCCAGTAGGCCACCTGCTCGGCCAACTGATCCGCCAGGGCGTCCTCTGCCCCGGCCATGCCCGCCAGCGTGGCGTCGGCCGACTCCAGCCCGGCCCCCTCGGCAGGTGACCTGAAAGGCTCCGCGCCCGAAGTGCCCGCGGCAGCGTCCGCACCCCGCAGTCCCGCGGGGGTGGCGGCCCCGCCCGCGCCCGCCGCTGCGGAGCCAGGTGCGGCGCCCGAGATGCCCGCGGGGGCTGCCTGCGCAGCCATCCATTCGCCGGGCTGGGCCTGCAACGGCGTGCCAGCGACCTGCACGCCGTCGCGCCGCTGCGCGGTCGCATCCGCAGCCTGGGACACCTGCGCCACAAGGTGCGACACCGCATCCGCTGCGTGTTGCGGACCAGAGCGCGCCGCATGGGCACCGGCGCGCAAGGCATCCCCTGCGGCCCCGGCGGCGTCCTGTGCCGCAGCCTGCAGTGCCATGCCTTGCGCGCGCCAGGCTGTGCCGCGGCCCGCGGCGCCGCCGGGCCCCGCCATGGAGGCCCCGCCCTGCAGAGCCGCCCGCTCCGTCGCGCCGTCCAGCAGGGCGGTCTGCCCCACCAGCGTATCCTGCCCCGCGCGCACCAGGCCCAGGCCCAGGCGGCCGGCCAGGGCATCCGCCTGGGCAGCGAGCGCTTCCCCCGTCCGCTGCGCGAGCGCGGCTCCCGGCTGAAGACCCGCCGCCCAGGCTGCCAGCGCGCCCGCGTCCGGCAGCGCCTCGGGCGACTGCAATGCCTCGCCAGCCACCGCCAGCGTGTCCAGCACCGTGGCCGCGCCCTCGCCGCCGCCCAGAGCGGCCAGCAACAGGGCAAAGCCGTCGCCCTGCGCTGCCGCCTTGTCCTCAGCGGCGCTGCCAGCCTTGGCGGAGGCGCCCCTGGCGCCGCGCGCCTCGTGCGCAGCCGGGGAAGGCGAGGAGGAAATACGGGTCTGTTCCATGGTCAATACTCCTGATCCTGCGGGGAGCGTGCCCCCCGCCCGGCGCGCAACGCGGCGCGCTCATCGGTTTGTTTCTGTTCACGGCGCTGCTGCTGTAAGGCCACCTCGGCGCGCCGCCGCTCCAGCACCTTGCGCAGGCTGGCCAGGCGCAGTTCGGCCTCCAGCAGCGCCTGCCGGGCCTTGTCCACACGCACGTCCTGCCCGCTCACCACGCCCGTCTGCAGGCCGATGGCATGGTCCAGCCGGCCCATGAATTGGTAGTGGTGGTACATCACCTCGGGTTGCATGGCGCTGTCGGCCTTCATGCCCCAGCGGCCTTGCGTTTCCGCGGCGTAGCCCGTGAGCTGCTCCAGCTGCGCCTGCGCGGCGTGGCGCGCATCCTGCACGTTCTTGAGCGCCTGGCGCGCGGCGTCGCGCCGGCGTTCGGCCAGCTCCACCGCCACTTCGAAGGCCTTCAGCGACGACATGCGGCGTGCCCTCCCATCGCCCTAGCCTCACGCGCCTTCCAGCGCCTGGCCCATGGCGGCGATGCTGTCGTCCATGGGGGCGGCCTCGAACATGCTCTGCTGCAAAAAGGCTGTCATGCCCGGCTGCAGGCGGATCGCCTCGTCCAGCTGCGGGTCGGATCCGCTCATGTATGCGCCGACCTGGATCAAATCGCGGCTCTTCTGATAGCGCGAGTACACCGCGCGGAAGCCGCGCGCCAGCTCGAAGTGCGCGCGCGGCACGACGTTGTGCATCACGCGCGAGGCAGATTGCTCGATGTCGATGGCCGGGTAGTGCCCGCTTTCGGCCAGCGCGCGCGACAGCACGATGTGCCCGTCCAGGATCGCGCGGGCCGCGTCGGCGATCGGGTCCTGCTGGTCGTCGCCCTCGGACAGTACGGTGTAGAAGGCGGTAATGGAGCCCACGCCGTTCAGTCCGTTGCCGCTGCGCTCCACCAACGCCGGCAGCTTGGCGAAGCAGCTGGGCGGGTAGCCCTTGGTGGCCGGGGGCTCACCGATCGCCAGGGCGATCTCGCGCTGCGCCATGGCGTAGCGCGTGAGCGAGTCCATGAGCAGCAGCACATGCTGGCCCTTGTCGCGGAAGTGCTCGGCAATCGCCGTGGCATAGGCCGCGCCCTGCATGCGCAGGAGCGGCGGTGCATCGGCCGGTGCGGCCACCACCACGGCGCGGCCGCGGTCCTGCACGCCCAGGATGTCTTCGACGAATTCCTTGACCTCGCGCCCGCGCTCACCGATCAGGCCGACCACGATCACGTCGGCCTGGGTGTAGCGGGCCATCATGCCCAGCAGCACGCTCTTGCCCACGCCCGAGCCCGCGAACAGGCCCAGCCGCTGGCCGCGCCCCACCGTCAGCAGGGCGTTGATGGCGCGCACGCCCGTGTCCAGCGGCTGGCGCACGGGGTCGCGCTCCATGGCGTTGATGGGGCTGCGATCCATGGGCCGGGCGGCCACCTGCGTCAGCGGCCCGGCATGATCGAGCGGCTGGCCTTGCGAGTCCACCACGCGCCCCAGCAGGCCCTCGCCAATCGGCAGGCACAGCACGCCGACGCCCGCCCCGGCCTCCTCGGCCTGCTGCGCGCCCAGGCGCAGCGCGGGCACGTAAGCCTCGGCCGGGGTGACGCTGGCGCCGCTGGACAGGCCGTGGGTGTCGCCGGCCGGCATCAGGAATGCCTTGTCGCCCGCAAAACCCACCACCTCGGCCAGCACCGGCTCCTGCCCGGCCATCTGCACCTGGCACTGCGAGCCCACCGGCACGCGGATGCCCGCCGCCTCCAGCACCAGGCCGGTCAGGCGGGTGAGCGTGCCGCGCGCGCACAGCGGCTGCCCCGGCGCCAGGCGCGCGCGGGCCTGGGCCACGAAGTCCGTCCAGGCGCTGGCCTGCTCAATCGGCACTTTCGTCCTCCTTCCAGGCCTGCGTCAGGCCCAGCGCGGCAATCGCGCGGCGCCAGCGCTTGTCCAGCGAGCCGTCCACCACCATGCCTGCCGACTCCACCATGCAGTCGCCCGGCGCCACGGCGGCGTCGGCCAGCCACTGGATGCGGGCGCTGTCGAATTCCTCGCGCAGCGGCTGCTCCAGCGCCGCCAGGTCTTGCGGGTTCAGGCGCACCGTGGCCGGGCGGCTCTCGCCCGCCAGCATGCCCACGGCCTCGCGCACCACGGGCAGCACCGCCTGCTGGTTGACCGACAGCTCCTGGCGCACCACCTGGCGGGCAATGTCGCAGGCCAGCTGCAGCAGGTCCTGCGCCATGGTCTGCTGCATGCCGGACAGGCTGGCCTCCATGGCCTGCGCCACGCCCGCCAGGCGTTCGGCGGCCTCGCGGCCCTGGCCTGCCACGTACTCGTCCATGCGCTGCTGCCACTGCAGATGCGCCTGCTCCTGCCCCTCGGCAAAGCCGCGCGCGTGGCCCTCGTCGTGCGCCTGCCGCACCAGCGCCTGGTGCTCGGCCTCGGGGATGCCCGGCTCGGGCGCAATCACCTCGGGCTCGGGCGGCGCCTGCGGCTCCAGCCGGGCGGCACGCCCGGCATCCGCGCCATCGACATCGCCAAACTCCCAGCGCGTGACGTCGTTCACCTCCTCGCGGGGGATGAAACGGCTGTAGTGTCGGCGGGCGGTCATCATGGTTCAGCTTTCTGCGCCAAGGTCAGACAAAGGCGTCGTCGCCGCCGCCGGACAGCGCAATCTGCCCCTCGTCGGCCAGGCGGCGCACCGTCTTGAGAATTTCTTTTTGCTGCGCCTCCACCTCGGACAGGCGCATCGGGCCGCGCGACTCCAGGTCTTCGCGCATGGCGCCCGCCGCGCGGGTGGACATGTTGGCCAGAATCTTGTCGCGCACCTCGGGCTGCGCGCCCTTGAGGGCCACCACCAGCGTCTCGGAGGCCACCTCGCGCAGCACGGTCTGGATGGCGCGGCCGTCCAGCTTGGCGATGTCGTCGAACACGAACATCTTGTCCATGATCTTCTGCGCCAGGTCCATGTCGTAGCCGCGGATGGACTCCAGCACCGCGCCGTCCATGCCCGAGCCCATCAGGTTGATGATCTCGGCCGCCGCCTTCACGCCGCCCAGCGAGCTCTTGCGCACCTTGTCGCCGCCCGCCAGCACCTTGAACAGCACCTCGTTCAAGTCCTTGAGCGCCGTGGGCTGAATGCCCTCCAGCGTGGCGATGCGCAGCATCACCTCGGCGCGCTGGCGCTCGGTGAACTGCTTGAGAATTTCGGAAGACTGCTCCGGGTCCAGGTGCACCAGGATGGCGGCCACGATCTGCGGGTGCTCATGGCGCAGCAGCTCGGCCACCGACAGCGGGTCCATCCACTTCAGGCTCTCGATGCCCGACACGTCGCCGCCCTGCAGGATGCGGTCGATCAGCAGCGCCGCCTTGTCGTCGCCCAGCGCGCGCTTGAGCACGGCACGCACGTAGTTGCTGGTGTCGGACACCAGCAGGCTTTGCGCGGCCGCATCGCTGGTGAAACGGTTGAGCACCTCGTCCACCTTCTCGCGGGAGACGGTGCGCATGCGCGCGATGGTCTCGCCCAGCTTCTGCACTTCCTTGGGCGACAGGTGCTTGAAGACCTCGGCGGCCTCTTCCTCGCCCAGGGACATCAGCATGATGGCGGCGTCGTTCAGGCCTTGCTCATCCATGACGGCCTCGTGCTTCGGTACAGGCCAACGGCGTCATTCGCCGTTGACCCAGGTTTTCAGAATGCTGGCCACGGCCACCGGGTTCTCGCGCGCCAGCTGGCGCGCCTCGTCCAGGCGCAGCTGCTCCGGCGTGGGCTGCAGCTCCTGCGCCTGCACCGGCGCGGGCAGGGCCGGGCGCTGCAGCTCCTCGCCCTCCACGGCGTTCAGCTGCGCGCCCTGCAGCTGCGGGGGCTGCCTGTCGGCGGCGCGCCCCTTGAGCACCGGGCGCACCAGGCCCAGCAGGATCAGCGCCACCGCCAGCGATATGCCCACGGGCCAGCCCAGCGACTTGGCCAGCTCGATCGTCTCGGGCTGCTTCCACAGGGGCTGCTCGCCCGTGGCCGCCTCTTCCACCAGGAAGGGCGCATTCATCAGGTTGACCGAGTCGCCGCGCTCCTTGTTGAAGCCGATCGTCTCGCGCACCAGGGCCGTCATCTGCTCGATCTGCTCGGGCGTCAGCGCCGTGGCCACCGGGGGCTTGCCCGGCCCTTCGCTGACCGGCTGGTAGTTGACCACCACGGCCGCATTCACGCGCTTGATGGCGCCCGCGCCGCCGCGCGTGACCTGCGTGGTCTTGTCCACCTCGTAGTTGGTGATGGACTCGCGCTTGCCCTGCGCTCCCCCCGCGCCGCCCTGCGCGCCGCCAGCCGTGGGAGCGGGGTTGGCGCCGTTGATGGGGGCCGTGGAGCCCTGCGGCGGCTGGTTGGTCACCGCGCCGGGCACGCCAGTGGGCATGGCCGCGCCGGGCGTGCCGCCCGTCTCCACCACCTGCTGGCTGCGCACGGCGCTGGCGTCCAGCGCCAGATTGGGCTTGTGCTGCTCCACGGTCTGCTCGGTGTGGCTGAAATCCACCTCGGCCGTCACCTGGGCCTTGACGTTGTTCTTGCCCACCACGGGCTCCAGCAAGTCCAGGATGCGGCGCGCGTACTGCTGCTCGATCAGCTGCACATAGGCCAGCTGCTGCGCGTCCACCCCGCTGCCCGCGCCGCCCATGTCGGGCGTCTGCGACAGCAGCTTGCCGGTGTCGTCCAGCACGCTCACGGCCGACGGCGCAAGCTCCGGCACGCTGGACGCCACCAGGTGCACGATGCCCGCCAGCTGCGTGCGGTCAAGCACCCGCCCGGGGTACAGGCCCAGCAGCACCGAGGCCGAGGGCTTTTGCTGCTCGCGGAAAAAACCATTTTGATTGGGCAGCGCCAGGTGCACGCGCGCGGTCTGCACCGAGGCCAGCGCCTGGATGGAGCGCGTCAGCTCCCCCTCCAGCCCGCGCTGGAAGTTCAGCCGCTCCTGGAACTGGGTCACGCCGAAGCGGTTGCCCTCCATCAGCTCGAAGCCCGCCACCGAGCCCTTGGGCAGGCCCTGCGTGGCCAGGCGCAGGCGCACGTCGTGCACCCGGTCGGCGGGCACCATGATGGCGCCGCCGCCCTCGGTGTACTTGTAGGGCACGTTCATGGTGGCCAGCTGGGCGACGATGGCGCCGCCGTCCTTGTCATTCAGGCCCGAGAACAGCACCCGGTAATCCGGCTGGCGGCCAAAGAAGAAGGCCGCCGCCAGCACCGCCAGCAACAGCCCCGCCGCCGCCCCCAGGCGCAGGCGCGCGGCGCGGTCGAGCGACGTCAGCCGCTGCAGCAGGCCATTGCTGGCGGCGGCGGGCGGGGTCACGGGAACTTCGGCTACTGCGGACATCGTGCTTTCCAAAATCGGCTGGCGCCAGGCAAGGCTCTGGCGTGTGCCGATTATGGGATCAGGCCCCGGCGCCATTCGCTGGATTAGGCGCCCCTTTGGCCATCATTTCCCCAGGTCGTCGCGCCGCCGCATGCCTACGATTGGCACATCCCGAGCATCCCCGAGCACCATCATGGACATGCGCATCAACAGCACCCAGTTTCCCCTCACCGGCACCCAGGTGGCGCGCCGCGTCACCGCGCCGCAGGAAAACGTGCAGGAGGCAGGCTTCTCCAACGCCTTCAAAAGCGCCCTGCAATCCGTCAGCGCCGCACAAGACCGCGCCAGCGGCCTGCAGCGCGAGGTGCAGCTGGAAAACCCCGACGTCAGCATCGAAGAGACCATGGTCTCGATGCAAAAGGCCCAAATCGGCTTCCAGGCCACGCTGCACGTGCGCAACCGCATGGTGCAGGCCTACACCGACATCATGAACATGCAGGTGTAAGCCACTCACCATTTGATAGCAGACCGCCCAGGCAAAACAAGGGCTGGAGCCGTTTTTGGCATAAAAAAGCCGGTCACCTCGCGGTACCGGCTTTTTTGCGTTCTGGTTTCTCTGGGCCATGGCGCAGGCGCCCCTAACCACTCACCACTCACCACTCACCACTCACCATTTGATAGCTAAAAGCCCAGTCTCCACCTGGGCTCTAGCCTGTTTTCGCTCCAACCCGCTCAGTGCATCAGCTGCGGCTGGCCGTCCAGCACGTGGTCGAACTGCACCAGCCAGGGCTCGGCCAGGCAGCGGATCTGGGCGTCGTTGCGCAGGATGCGCTGCATGATGCGGGCCTTTTCCTTGCGGTGCTCGGGGGCCAGCTCCTGCTGGCGGGCCTCGAAGCGCAGCTGCTCTATCAGCACGGCGCAGGCGCCCTCGTAGCGCACCACCTCGTCCCAGTCCTTCTGGCGCGCGGCCTCCAGCATCTTGGCGCTGCTGTCTTCTATGGCCTTGTAGTAGTCAATCAGCATGTCGGGCATTCTTCAGGCCTCCGCCAGCGCGGGCTGCGCCACGTCGTTGGCCGCCTCGGTACTCTTCTTCATTTCTTTCCAGGCCAGCGCGATCGGCTCGATCAGGCGGGCCACCTCCTGCAGCTTGGCGTCGTCATTGCCGGCATTCGCCTCAATGAGCCTGCGCAGCGCGTAGTCGTACACCGCCTCCAGGTTCGCCGCCACCTCGCCGCCCGACTCGCGGTCCAGCGCGGTCATCAGGCCCTCTTCCAGGATGCGCACCGCCTTGGAGATGCCGTTGCATTTGGCCGCCACGTCGCCGCGCGCCATGGCGCCCCGGGCGGTGGCAATGGCGCTCAGCACGCCGTCCAGCAGCAGGCTGACCAGTTGGTGCTGGTCGATGGTGTGCATGCTGGTTTCGACGCTGATGCGCTGGTAAGCGGATGTGGCGCGAGAGTTGAAAGGGCTGAACATGACGGTATTCCTTGAACGAACTGCTATTCAATTTATCGGCAGATCGCCGACAAACTGAAACGCTTCATTTCTTGGCGTTGTTCCAGGTGGTCACCTGCTGGGCGATGTAGGCGTTGAGGGCGTTGAGCTGGCTCATCTGCGTGTCCAGCGCCGTGTAGCGCGCGCTCAGGGAGCTTCTCACGCTGGCGGCGCGGTCTTCCACGCGCTCGATGTCCTTGGCGTTGCGCTTCAGGGCGGTGTCGAGCAGCTTGTCCTTGCTGGCAAAAAAGCCGTCGCTCGCCAGCAGGCTGTCGGTCACGGCCTTGATCTTGCCGCCCACGCCGTCGCTCACGCTGCCGCCGTCCGCGCCACGGAAGAACGCCTTGACCGCGTCGGGGTCGGCCAGCGCCTTGTCGAGCTTGGCGCTGTCCACCGCCAGATCGCCCGTGGGCCGCAGCGGGTCGGAGCCGGGCGCGGAGACGATGCCCACGTCCGACAGCGTCTTGAGCCCGCCCGCGCCGGTGCCCGTGGCCACCGACTGCAGCGCCTTGCGCAGCGTGTTCTGCAGCGCCAGGGTGGAAGAGTCGCCCTGCAGCAGGCCCGCCACCTTGTTCTGCGCGTCGTAGCTGGTGATGTCGTTCAGCGCCTGGTTGACGGCGTTGTAGGCCTTGACGAAGTCGTCGATGTTCTTCTTGACGGCCGTCGAATCGCTGGCCACCGTGATCTCCACCGGCGCCGTCGTCTCCTGCAGCGCGTTGAAGGTCACGCCAGCCACGGTGTTGGTGAAGGTGTTCGTCGCCGAGGTCACCGCGATCCCGTTGACCGTGGCCCGGGCGTTGGCGGCCAGCGTGGTCGTCGCGCCCGCCACCAGGCGCGACAGGCCGGTGTCGTCGGCGTCATCGCCATCGCTGTCGGTCACGGACAGCCGAAAGCCCGACTCCTCGCCGGTGGCCTTGCTGCGCAGCAGCAGGCGCTCGCCCGATGCGTCGGAAACAATGGTGGCCGTCACCCCGCCCTTGGCGCCGTTGATCTTGCCGGCAATGGTGGCCAGCGTGTCGCTGGCGCCCACCTCGATCTCCAGCGGGGTGCCCAGGCCCGGCGTGAAGGTGGACGCATCGCTCCAGCGGCCCATCTCCAGGCGCAGCACGCCCTCCCCCACCGGCCCGCCCACCGGCAGCATGGCCGCCGAGGTGGTGGTCTGCGCCTTGGCCAGGCCCTGCACCTCCAGGCTGAACGACGTGGCCACCGTGCCGCCCACGGCAGAGGCCGTCACGGCGGCGGTATTGGACGACGTGGCCATCACCGCGTTCCAGCCCGTCACGCTGGTGAGCTTGCTCGCCGCGTCCGACAGGGCCGACACCAGCGACTTGATCTGCCCGAAGGTGGAGATCTTGGCCTGGGTCATCTGGGCCTGGTACTGCAGGCCGGTGGAGCGGGTGATGGGCAGGCGGGCTATCTCAACCGACGAATCGATAAGCCCCTGGACATCGACGCTGCCGCCAAGACCCACGCCAATGGATGAAAAGCTGGCCATGATCACCTCCTGAAAAACACGGGTTGGCCCGGGAGCGTGCTGACGATCCGGGCGAATCACTGGAATTATCCGCCCCTCGCTCCATTTGCATCGCGCCAATAAGCCCCCGGAAAACCGCCAATCTTCCGCCCGGCGCCGATATTTCTGCACAAGCCATCGGCACATCAGGCATCGGCACAAGGCACAGGGGCAGTGGCAACTTGCATCGCCACTGCCCCGTGTCACCTCAAGGCCGCCGACCGCTTGCCGGCGGGTGCGGCCCCTTGCGCCTGCCCTGCTTACTGCAGCAGCGCCAGAATGCCCTGGGGCAGCTGGTTGGCCTGGGCCACCATGGCGGTGCCGGCCTGCTGCAGGATCTGGGCGCGCGACAGGTTGGCGGTTTCGGCCGCGAAGTCGGCGTCCTGGATGCGGCTGCGGGCGGCGGACATGTTCTCGCCCGAAGTCTGCAGGTTGTTCACTGCCGTCTCGAAGCGAGACTGCAGGGCACCGTAGGTGGCGCGCTGGCCGCTGATGGCGGAGATGGCCGCGTCCACAATGGCCAGCGTGCGGTTGGCGCCGTCCACCGTGCTTACGTCCATGTTCTGCACGGTCTGCAGCTGGCTGGCGGCTGCGGTGTCAGCAGCGGCATTCAGGAAGCTGCCATCGCCACCCGAGCCATCTTGGTCGCTAGCGACGCTGAACGACTTGGACGAATCCAAGGTGATCTGGCCAGTCACAACCAAGCTAGCACCCAAAAAAGCCGCTGCATCCGTGGCGGCACCCGTTGCGGCCAAGGCAGCATCCCCGCCAATGGCCGTCGCACTGTCGTTGGCCAGCGACACGGTCAGATCATTGCCCGACTCGGAGTCATTCACCAACTTGATGTCGTTGCCTGCAGCGTTGGTCAACACCAGGTTCTTGCCATCGTCGCTGACACGGGCCGTGACACCCGTCTTGGACGATGCGTCATTGAACGCCTTCACCGCGTCGCTCAGGCCGTCGGAATTCAGCTTGGCGCCCACCGTGAACGAAATGGTGGCAGGCTGGTCATCCTTGTTGTTAGACGCAATCTGCAGCGTATAGGACTTGTCCTCCGTCAAACCAGCCAGCCCCACCTCGGTGCGTGCCGAGGCAGTCACGCCAGTCTTTTCGGTCTGCGCGTTGATAAGCGCAGCCATGTCCTTGGCCGATGTACCAGCATCGTAAGCCACCGTCTGCGTGCCATAAGCACCATTGATGGTGATCGCGCCTGCAGCGATGGCCGAAGTACCAGTACCTCCGCCCTGCGCCACGATGGCACTAGCCGTGCTGCCCATCGTCAAGTCGCCACCATTGTCGGTAGCCGTAGCTGCCTTGCCGCCGATGCGGTAGTTGCCATAGGCGCTGGTGCTGAAGTTGGACGAAGTGGCGGTAATGGTCTGGTTGGCATTGGCGCCCACCTGGAAGGCGGCGCTGGTGAAGGAGCCGTCCAGCAGCTTGCGGCCGTTGAAGTCGGTGGTCTTGGCGATGCGGTCCAGCTCGGCGGTGAGCTGGTTCACTTCGTCGTTCAGCGCCTGGCGGTCGGATGCGCTGTTGGTGGCGTTGGCCGACTGCACGGCCAGCTCACGCACGCGCTGCAGGATGTCGCCCGAGCTCTTGAGCGCGCCTTCGGCCGTCTGCGCCAGCGAAATGCCGTCGTTGGCATTGCGCACGGCCTGGTTCAGGCCGCGAATCTGGCTGGTGAAGCGCTCCGAAATGGCCAGACCGGCGGCGTCGTCCTTGGCGCTGTTGATGCGCAGGCCCGACGACAGGCGCTGGATGGTGGTGTTGAGGGAGTTCTGGCTCACACCCAGATTACGCTGGGCCATGAGCGAGGCGACGTTGGTATTGATGGTGGATGCCATGATTACTCTCCTGAAAGAACTAACTGGTTGTGGCTTTGCTGCCAACTGGGCCCAGAACCATCTGGCCTCAGCGTTCACAGCGCCTGCACAGGCAGCCTGTTGAACGGCGGGGCGTCATTGCGTGCTTCAAACGTCCCGTTATGTAAGTTTTCGGACGGCCGCCAGAGAACTTTAGGGCTGCATGCAGCGCATGTAAAAATGATTTGCAAGCCAAGTTGCCTCTTGATACGTCCATGCCGATACGTCGATGCATGCATGGCGGGCATGCAGCGCTGGCGCCAACTCTTCGCCACCCTTCGCACCGCCATGTCCCTGTCCCGCCCCAGCGCGCACCACGCCCCGCCGCCAGCGCCTCACGGCGTTGCCGACCTCATCGCCACGGCGCAAGCCCTGCAGGCCGCAGGCGACGGCCCGGGGGCCATCCATGCCTACCGCCAATGGCTGGCGCGCGGCCCTTCGGGGCAGGACTGGGCGGCGCATTTCAACCTGGGGGTGCTGCTGAAAGACAGCGGCGACCTGGCCGGTGCGCGGCAGGCTTTCGGCGCGGCTCTGGCGCAAAAGCCCGACTTTGCCCAGGCGCAGGCCGCACTGGCGCAGGTGACGCCGACGCAAACGCCCGCCGGTTTGCCAGACATCCGGCTTTTCAGCCTGGCCTGGTCTGCCGACACCCTCACGCAGACCGACCCGGACATCGCCATCCTGGACAACCGCGCCAACCCGCGCCCCGATTGGCGCGAGTACTGGCCGATGCGCCACTTTCTGGCGCAACCAACGCTGGACGCGCACGCCTACTACGGCTTTCTGTCGCCCAAGTTCACCCGCAAGACCGGGCTGACCGGCGCCCGCGTCATCCAGTTCATGCGCGACCGCCCCGGCGCCGACGTGTACACCTTCAGCCCCCAGGCGGACATGGGCGCCTTTTTTCTCAACGTGTTCGAGCAGGGCGAGACTTTCGACCCCGGCTTTCTCGCCACCTGCCAGGAGCTGCTGGAACACCTGGGCCAGCCAGCGGACTTGCGCGCCCTGGTGATGGACTCGCGGCACGTGGTTTTCAGCAACTTCATCGTGGCCCGGCCTGCGTTCTGGCAGCACTGGCTGTCGTTGTGCGAAAAGATTTTCCAGCTGGCCGAGGCAGGCGATTCCCCGCTGGCCGCGAAAGTCAACGCCCCCACGACCTACCCCGGCCAAGTGCCGCGCAAGGTGTTCATCATCGAGCGCATGGCATCGCTGCTGCTGGCGCAGGGCGCGTGGCAGTGCGCGCCCTACAGCACCTTTCAATGCGCCTGGTCTGCGCTGCCCACCGCGCAGTTCAGGAACGAGGCCATCGCCAGCGATGCGCTCAAGCTGGCGTACAACGAAACGCAGGACAAGACATTTCTCGATGCTTACGGGGAATTGCGGAGTCGAATTTTTTCATGACACATTGCAAACGCCTGCCTGACCAGCCAATAGCAACTTCCGCATCCAGACATTCTCAATATTCCCCGAGCACATTTTTCTTGTAGAAATACTCCCGGAATCCATTGATCAACGCCTGAGCCTCCACTTGCCTCTCTTGAGAGGCCCGGGAACCGACCCCCATGAAATAAATATCATGGGAGGTACGATCCTCGAAAAAACTCCAGACACTGAAAAAAGCATCCATTCCCACCACACTGGTGAAGTCAATTTCAGTCAGGTTTTTATAGTACTCATCGTCTGCGGCAACCGTCAGAGGGGATGCCTGGGGCTGGTACTTTGTCGTGCCATGCTGGCGCCGCCCCATGGTGGCGCAGGTGAAGATGAGCAAACCATCCTCCCGCATCATTCTTATCATATTGAGCCAGCATTTGACATAATTCTTATTATGTTCAAACATTTCAGAGCTGATTACAACATCAAATGAACTTGCGGGGGCACCATAATCCTCCCCCTTGCAGACCAGATCCACGTCCCTGCCCTCTGCCACGTCCAGCCCCAGATAATTGCAGTCCTCAAAAAAATCGCGAACACTGCCGTTGATATTCAAGCTGCCGACTTCAAGTACCTTTTTTTCATGAAAATATGCCGCAAGGTTTCTTGCGCAATTGGCAATGAAAAACATTTGCTGGGGATGAGACATCAACTACTCCGTGGATTCATTCAGTGGGCATTGGCTTTTCTGCGGCAGCAGCTTGATCAACTCCTGCTCCAGATTGCGCGCGAAACGCGGCGTGTCGAACAACACCCCGTTTGCACGGACAGCCTCCAGATGCTCGCGCAGGCGCAGGCAGGCGCCGGGAGTGGTGGCCAGCTCCACCGCCTTGTCCTCATAGGCTTGCAGGTCGTAGGTGATCAGCTCGGGCAATCCGGCGGCGGTCAGCAGGGCGCCCGCCATGCGCGCCGCGAAGCTGCGCCCGGTGAGGGTCAAGACGGGCACGCCCATCCATAGCGCGTCGTTGGCGGTGGTTCCGGCGTTGAAGGGGAAGGTGTCGAGAAAAAGATCGGGCAGGACATAGCGGGCCAGGTATTGCTCGGGCAGGGCGCGCTCGGCAAATACCAGGCGCTCGGGGGCCATGCCCCGGGCCGCCGCTTCGCGCTGCAGGCTGGCCTGCGCCCAGGGGTTGTCCGACAGCAGCCACAGCACGCTGCCCGGCACGCGCCGCAGGATGTTCATCCAGGCGTCGAATACTTCGGGGGTGTATTTGTAGTTGTTGTTGAACGAGCAAAACACAAAGCCTTCTGCGGGCAGGCCGCAATGCTTGCGCGTGGGAGCTGGCGCGCACAGGCGCTTGCGGTCGCTCACCTGATAGACGTCGGGCATGTAAATGGGCTTTTCCGAGTAGTTGCCGGCATATTCCTCGGGGATCAGGAATCGGTCGGCTATCACGTAGTCGATGCACGACATGCCCGTGGTGGCGGGCAGGCCCAGGTAGGTCACCTGCACGGGCGCGGGCCGCAAGGCCAGCATGTGCATGCGCGCGCCAGCAGTCTGGCCCTGCAGGTCGATGAGGATGTCGATTTCATGCGCCCGTATCAGGCGGGCTGCGGCTTCCTCGTTCAATGCGCGGATGTCCACATAGTGGTCGAACGCGTTCACCACGCGCTGGCGCAGCGCCGATCCATCATGGGGCGACCAGCAAAAGCCATAGACCTCGAATTTCGCGCGGTCGTGCAGCTCCAGCAGTTCCACGATGAGCATGGAGACGGGGTGCAGGCAGAAGTCCGAGGAGCAGTAGCCAATGCGGATTTTTTCGTGCCGGTAGCCCTCTTGCGGGGCCAGCCTGGGCAGGTTGGCGGGCAGCTTGCGCTGCGCATATCCCCGGGCGGTTTCCAGCTGCTTTTGCGGGTCGTCCGACAGGCTGAGCAGGGCCAGCGCGGAGGTGGAATTGCGGAGCAGTTCCAGGCTCACCCCTGCGGGCGGCTCATACACCGGCCACAGGCATTGCTTGGCCCGGATGAAGATCCAGTGGTGCAGCACGTCGGTCTGCCCGGGCTCCAGCGCCAGGCTGCGGTTCAGGCATTCCATGGCATCGCCAAACTGCTTGCGCCCTTCCTGCACGCGGGCCTGGTTGTTCAGGGCGCTGATCAGGATGGGGCGCTGCTCCGGCTTGCCGGGGTCTGCATGCTCCTGCACCAGCTGCCACTGGGCGATGGCGTCATCGACCCGCCCCTGGCGCTCGCGCACCAGCCCCAGGTTGAAGCGTGGCTGCACGAAATCCGGCATCAGCGCCAGGGCTTGCTCATACGCCTGGCCCGCGCCGTCCACGTCGCCATCGCCGAACAGCACCGTCCCCAGGTTGAACCAGGCAAAGGGGTTGCACGGTGAGTCCGGGCGGCGCTCCAGCCAGGTGCGGTAAAGCACCGCGATCAGCCCCGGCGAGCCGGTTGCTGCCAGTTGATCGGCGTATTCCAGCAGTTGCGCAAACTCCATCTGGCGAAGCCAGACCAGATTCACGGCGGTTGCGTAGTCGATGTTTTGACGCTCGGACACGATGCCCCTCCCCAGAACAAAAAAACCCTGGCGTCCACCTCGGCAAGATGCCGGGGGACGCCAGAGCTTATGCCAGCGCCGCAGGCGCTAAAGCCTGTAAAGACTACTGGGGAATGGCCAATTGCTGGATTTGATCCGTGTTCATGGCGCTCACCTGGGCTGCGGTCAGTGCGCTTGTCTGGTCGGTGGTCAGGCTGGCGATCTGGTCGGTGGTCATGTTCGCCACCTGATCCGGGGTCAGGCTGGCGATCTGGGCGCTGTTCAGGTTGATGACCTGATCGGTGGTCAGGCTCTTCACCTGGTCGGTGGTCATTGCCTTGACCTGCGTTGCCGTCAGGGCCTTGATGCCGTCGGTGCTGATCTTGACCAAGTCCTCGGTTTCCATCGCCTGGAGTTGCGTTGCCGTCAGGGCCGCCACCTGGCTGGTGGTCAGCGCAGCCGCCTGGTCGGTGGTCAGCGCCTTGATGCTGTCAGAGCCCAGGTTCTTCAACTGGGCGGCGGTGATCTGCACCAGGTCTTCGGTCTCGATGGCCGCGATCTGGCTGGAGCTCATGGCGCCCAGCTGCGCCGCCGTCAGCGCCTTCACCTGTTCCGTGCCCAAGGCGGCGATGCCTTCGGTCGAAATCTGGGCGATCTGCGCCGTGCTCAAGGCGGCGACCTGGGCGTACTTCATGGCGCCCACCTGGCCAGCCGTCAGCGCCTTCACGCTGTCGGTGGTCAGGCCCTTGATCTGGGTGGCGCTGAGCTCCTGCAGGTCTGCGGTTTCGATGGCCGCGATCTGGCTGGTGCTCATGGCGCCCAGCTGCGCCGCCGTCAGCGACTTGACCTGCGCGGCTTCCAGCCCCGCGATCTGCCCCGTGCCCAGCACCTTGATCTGGTCGGTGCTCAGGGCCGCAATCTGCGCGCCCTGCAGGCCCTTGATTTGATCCGTGCTCAGGCTTTCCACCTGGCCAGTGGTCAGCCCCTTGATTTGCGCCGCACTCAAGGCCGCCAGTTGCTCGGTGCCCAGCTTGGCCAGGTCGGCCGTTTCCATGGCCGTAATCTGCGCCACGCTCATGCCCTTGATCTGGGCGGTGGTCAGGGCGCTGGCCTGGTCGGTGGTCAGCGCGACGATGCTGTCCGTGCCCAGGTTCTTCAACTGGGCGGCGCTGAGCTGCGCCAGGTCTTCGGTCTCGATGGCCGCGATCTGGCTGGTGCTCATGGCGCCCAGTTGCGCCGCCGTCAGCGCCTTCACCTGTTCCGTGCCCAAGGCGGCGATGCCTTCGGTCGAAATCTGGGCGATCTGCGCCGTGCTCAAGGCGGCGACCTGGGCGTACTTCATGGCGCCCACCTGGCCAGCCGTCAGCGCCTTCACGCTGTCGGTGGTCAGGCCCTTGATCTGGGTGGCGCTGAGCTCCTGCAGGTCTGCGGTTTCGATGGCCGCGATCTGGCTGGTGCTCATGGCGCCCAGCTGCGCCGCCGTCAGCGACTTGACCTGCGCGGCTTCCAGCCCCGC
>NZ_MTBE01000036.1:0-32679 GCF_002916785.1 Diaphorobacter sp. LR2014-1
GTGAGGTTGCCCCTGAAAAGTGGAGTTCTTAACCCTTGTTGAAGATACCGACAAGGAGTTCAGAGATGAGTGACAAGCAGGTGCGTGCGCAGTACACGCGAGAGTTCAAGCAGGAGGCTGTTCGGCAGGTCCGCTCGGGTCAGGCGATTGCGGTGGTGGCCAAGGTACTGGGCATCCCCAAAGCGAGCCTGGGCAACTGGGTGCGGCTGTCAGCCAAGGGAGAATTGGACGGTGCGGGCGGTGGTGACAAGGGCATCCAAGTCTCGCCCGAGCAGATGGAGATAGCCCGGTTGCGTGCAGAGAATGCTCGCCTTCGCATGGAGCGCGACATCGCAAAAAAAGCCGCGGCGTACTTCGCGCAGGACACGCTGCGAGGTACGCCTGGATTCACCAAATGAGAAAGCTGTACCCGGTGAGTGTGTCCTGCGGGGTGCTGGAGGTCAGCGCGAGCGGGTACTTCAACTGGCTGCGCCGGCGTGAGTCTGGCCACGGTGGACCTGCCCGGCGTCACAGCGACGAAGCCCTGCTGGCGTACATGCGCGCCATCCACGCCGAGGTGAAGGGGGAATACGGCTGGCCACGCATGCACAAGGAACTGCTGGCCCGGGGCATCCGAGTGGGCAAAGACCGGGTGCGCAAGCTCATGCAGCAGCACGGCATCAGGGCCAAGACCAAACGCAAGTTCGTGGTGACCACCGATAGCCGCCACAGCCTGCCGGTGGCGCCCGACTTGGTACAGCGGCGCTTCAACCCCGAGGCGCCCAACCAGCTCTGGAGTGGCGACATCACCTACATCCAAACCGACGAGGGCTGGCTGTACCTGGCTGCGGTCATCGACCTGTTCAACCGTCAGGTGGTGGGCTGGAGCCTGCAGCCGCACATGCAGGCCAGCCTGGTCAAGGACGCGCTGGCCATGGCGTGGTGGCGCCGCAGGCCGCCTCCTGGGCTGATATTCCACAGCGACCGGGGCAGCCAGTATTGCAGCCATGAGTTCCAGGATGCCTTGAAGGGCTGGGGCATGCGTTCATCGATGAGCAGAAAGGGTAACTGTTGGGACAACGCACCGACCGAGAGCTTCTGGGGCCGGCTGAAAACAGCCAGCGTACATGGGTGCAAATTTGCTACCCGTGAGCAGGCCAGGCAGGCGGTGATGGACTGGATGGCCTTCTACAATCACCGAAGGCTGCATTCGTCGCTGGGCTACCTCAGCCCGATGCAGTACGAGCAGCGCTGGTACGAGGCACAGCGTAAAAAGGCCGCGTGAACCGTGGGTTAAGAGCTACACGAAACAGGGGCAAGGTCAGCGCTCAGCGAACACGCGCTCTTCACGGGCGCTGAAGCTCTCGGGGCCTTCGGCCAGTAGAGACCAACCTGCATCGAGTTCGCCGCGACGAACCAAACCGCTCCAGTGCAGCCACTCTCGCAACCCCTCTTCGCGCCGCATACTTGTTGACGGAGAGAGCATCACATCACTGCACTCGATGCCGAAAACCTCAGTGGCACCCACGACCCCTTCAAAGGGGGCAACTCTCGCGAAAGCAGCCTGCAGGGACTCACCCTCGACCAAGAAACTGTCAACGCGTACGCGGGGCAGTTCATGCCATCCAACCTCGACTGGGTGGGCGGCGACGATGGTGAAAATCTTGCGTGGCATATGAGTCAGCACTTGTTGGTGATGACTCATGCTACCGTTTAA
The DNA here is from genome assembly GCF_002916785.1 of Diaphorobacter sp. LR2014-1. Classification (NCBI taxonomy): domain Bacteria; kingdom Pseudomonadati; phylum Pseudomonadota; class Betaproteobacteria; order Burkholderiales; family Comamonadaceae; genus Diaphorobacter; species Diaphorobacter sp. LR2014-1. The sequence continues at coordinate 1,697 of NZ_MTBE01000036.1, forward strand.
AGAAACGCTGTCAATTGCGCTTTGTCCTTCGCGCCGAGGCAGCAACCACCGCTCTGATCACAACGTCTTTCATGGTCGTTCCATACCCAAGAGAAAGCAAATGTTGAAGCGCTTCATGCCCCTCAGCATCAAAGTCGATAACGACGCGCTTGCCCCCTGATTCCTCCAGACGCTGCAGGAATGTTTTAGACCTTGCTGTCTGAGTTGTGTCGCCGGCTGGAGGTTTCTTCTTGACTGCCATGTGTGTCTTGCTGATCGGTTGCTGAAGCACTCCCAGCGCCAGGGAGAAGGTGAGCCCCATTTTTAATGGCGATCAGGAGATTGTCCTTATTTCCCACGAACGCATCCAGCTGATCGCCGAGGCGGCACATCGCGAGCATCAGGCCGGAAAAGAAGTCCGCTGCCGCATCGCTGTAGGGCATTTCCTGAACACCCTCACTGGATGGCTTGTCACGGCCGACGGTCAGGAAATGGTCGGTCTCGTAGCCGTGCAGCAAGGGGTCTTGAACAATGTAGCTGTTCAGGCGCCGCATCGAGTTTAGATCCCAGTGACTACCAGGCAAATCGCGCTTGTACTCGACTTTGGAGCTGCCGGGGCGCGTGTAGGTCAACTTGAGGTATGCACGGGCCACAACCCCAACCCCGAAAAATCGAGGCCGATTGTTGGAATGAATGTTCCTGTTGCCTCCCCACTCCCAAGACCTGCGTGCATCATCTTCTAGCTTTTCTGCAGCGAAGTGCCCGTTGGGGTGGATCGAGCCATCAGCTGCACGAGCAAACGTCGTGTTGTTCTCGTAACGATAGAGGATGACCAGCTCTTGCTTGACCTCGACTGCCAAGTGCTCCTTCATCGCTTCTTCCACGAACCGCTCAATCGTGCTCAGCACTCCGCCCTGGATGCGCCAGTTAACTCGCGCTTGTGTCACCTCAACATGCCCCTTCCAGACAGGCTGCGTTGTAAGCGCCCGTGCGGTGGGCGCAAGCTCTGCTGGGATGTTGATAGTGAATTCGCCTTGCGCGTCCACGGTGATGGGCGACTTGAATTGGATCGTCTCACCGGACTTGCCCGTGTGCTTGAACTCACGGGTCTTCACTGTCGCCATGCTGTGTCCTCTGGTTGTCTTTGCGGATGCAAGTGATTGATCACCAGAATATGCCGTTTATTTAAACGTTGGCAAGTGGCTGTGGATTTGTGGAATGAGAACCCTCACACCGTCAGCGTCAATGTCAGTGCACCGTCACCGTTGGCTGTTGGCGATGTGCACTGCCTCCAGAGCTGTGCAGGCCAGGGTGATAACACGCGAGACGGTTATTTGCTGGCCGGTGGTGTAGCTTTTGCCATTGACCCGATCCAGATAGGCGGTGGCTGACATGCCAAGTAAGCGTGCAGCACCTCGTCCCGTCAGGCCCATTCTTTTCTGCCAATCGCGCAGCTGCGCTGGGGTCATGGGTTCCATTTGCGCGCAAGCAGCCTGCAGCAGCGCCAGCGCCTTCTCCCCATTTGTGATCTCTTTGGTCATGCCTTCGGAGTGGAGTGTTTGGCGGTCAATGACACGTGGATGGACTACCGAAGAAGCAACTTCTCCAGCCTCTTTTGGAGACCATTGTCGTGGATGGCATTGCGGCGTCACATGCACGCATGTTCACTGCAATTGATCCTTCACAGCCTGGGAAAGTGCTTTCAACTTTGCCACGTCGATGCCATCAGGCGATGTCACGGCGCCAAGGCCGTTCTCGCTGCAAACTTGCTTGGCGATAAGGTGAGCCAAATACAGGCGGGGCTTCTCTTGTGGGTCAGCACAATCAGCGGCGAACTCCCCTTTTCTGCCCGACATGTACTGCATCGCAGTGGTGATCGACCAGTTGTTTCCAAGGCCGTGTTTGAGCAGCTGCAGGGCCTGCAAGATGGCCTCCTCCCCATCGATAGCTGCAAGGATCGCCTCAGCGCATAGTCGGGCCTTGGGCAGTTCGCGCGGGGCTTCTGCTCGTGCTTTGGCGATTTTGGCTCTCATGGCCGGGCTCGACATTGGTATTGCTTTCCTTGATCAGTTTTGCGGCTGGGTATCGGCACGCCACACGGTCAGCATGTGGGCCATCCACTCCGGGCCTACACGATCCACCGCGTAAGCGATGGAGTCGCTCGGGCAAAGCTCACGCATACGTCCAGATGCTAGGGCCACGTACAGCAATTCGCCTTTTGACAGGACGCCAGTGCGCGCATAGTCCCCTGCCCACGCTTCACGGGCGATTTCATCCAGATGCTCAAGCTGGTTCATCTGCTTTCCTTTTAGATTGCAGTTACGACCGACTTGAACCATTCGGCCGAGACTGCGCGGAAATGGGATTCGATCTTCTCTGCCTGGGCCTTCCCGGCATCCACGTTTTTGATGTGCCCACCTGCTTGTCCAGCTTCCCAGTACCTAATCGCGTGGTCGATCATGGTGTCAGCATCCGCCCCACGCGAGCCCAACTCCAGCGTTCGCATGGCCGCACCAACGTGATCCCCGGCGCCAGGTATGCGCGAGTCCCCGAGCGCGGTGCACCACCCATGACCAGACGGAGCATTCGCCTCAGCGAAGCACGGAAACACTCGCATGATCGCCGTAGCCAGGACCAGCGGGTGGCCAGGGTACACAGGCCAGTCCCCCGTCAGCTCATTGATGATGAAAGCGCCTTGCTCCATACTCTTTCCGATCAGTTGTGCGTTGCCAAATCGCTCTTGCGAGCGGCCCACAAGGCAGCAATCGCATCCATTCGCGAGACGCCTTCGATCACGCGGCGGCAGTCCCCGTCCGTTTCGGGATCGTAGGCGGCGTTCACGTCCGCCCGCCACGTCCCATCAGCCGCCTTGTCGAAGCTGCCCACGCACTCATAGCCGCCAGGCGTTGTCAAACCGTTGGAGCATCGGCGCTGGAGAAACCCAGGAGCCTTAGCCGTCTCGTAGTTGCAGTTCAGGTCCACGAAATACACGCCGTCATCGAGAATGATCTGGTCTTTGCTCATCGTGTTTCCTATCTCTTGTTGAAGGTGGACCAATCCGGCTTCTTGCCCTGCCGCAGGAATCCCATCATGAAGGCGTGCTCCGGCTCTGGCAACTCGAAGTGCAGTGCGCTCTGACCGCGTGCACAGCAATCTCCTGGCATTCGGATGAGGCCCTTCACAAGTCTCCCTGGCGTCTTCGACAACGCCCGCAGAACCCGGCGCGTGGTAGCCGGTCCAGCATGCTCCCATCCGAGACGAGCAGCTATCTGGTGACACAGCCATTCGTCGCCGTACATCACCGAAGGGTTGTCGGTCTCAATCAGAACCTGCAGGGCAGCGTCGCACGCGCGCATGAGTCTGCTTTCCTTTCAGGCCAGTCGGCACGAACCATCAAGCGACTTGATGATGACGCCCGTGCGCACAAGAGACTCCACCGTAGCGGGGTGGACGGTGCGGGTTGTGATGGCATCACGCAGCCGAAACAGACCAGAGTCCAAGTGGTGTTGCAATTCCGCCCCGCCCTTCATCTTCTGGACAAGCAAGTCTTGAGCTTCACTGAGCTTCATGTCTGCGCTTTCCCAGATGGTTTATGCAGCCGGTGCCGCCCCATGCTTGCGGTCGTCCCGAACTCGAAAATTGTCAGCACGCCAGTCTCCCGAACGCTTGAAAATTGCGCGGGCTTCGTGGGCGCTGCGTGCTTGCACAGTCATGTGGTACTCATAGCGATAGCCGCTGTGAGTGAGTACCGCAAAGTCCCCAAGCTCCTTGGACGCTTTTGCCATGGCTGGTTTCCTAGCATTTGCTGGAGGTGGAACTGAAGAATGCTGCAAGAGCCGGACGCACAAGATCGCGCACGCCCTTGCGACCGATCTTGTCGGCCTCACGAACGAGCCGCGCCGTTCCAACAGATGTCTCAGCAAGAATTGTGGTGACCATAGGAGCTGGAGAGCCACTGGGCCAGCATTCAACGTGCGCGTACACATAGACCGAGCTACGGCCATACGTGGAGCAGAACGCGCCGTTACCCCTGCCTGGCGGATAGAAGCGGTAGCCGTAGGACAAGACTTTCGTGTCGTCATCCGGAAACCTCCCGAGCCACTGGCCTGCCTTTACCTCGGGGATTGCGGGCATAGGACACCTCATCACATAGACTCTATGCAGCGCAGGGCGTCCACCAGTGACGTGCAGACGATGGCCCGATCCCCGCATCCGTCCAGGAACCAGTCACGCTGCGCGCCGCCAATGGATCGTCCCCCCTCAATCTTGAAGGTCATGCCGTTGGTCCCGACGACCTCATACGACCCCTTTCCGAGTTTGGCCAGCTCACGAATGCGCCCAAAGTAGTAGCTACGACCATTTACTTTGAAGATTCCAGAATTTTCTACATTCGTGGCCACGATCTTCTTTCCTATCAGTTGCTCAGTTGGTTTGCATTTGCTGCCCGCGCGCTGCGGCTGTGCGGTCGTCCCTTACCCGAAAGTCATCAGCACGCCAGTCCCCGGATCGCTTGAAAATCTCGCGAGCTTCGCGTGCGCTGCGGGCATCGACACTCATGTGGTACTCGTACCGGAAGCCGTTATTAACCAGCACGGCAAACGGCCCTCTTGTCTCTGTCGCCATGGCGGCTTTCCTTTGCAATACTGTTGACTCAATTATAAGTAGCCATTGGCTACAATGTCAAGCCATTTTGCAAGCTGCGGCAGCATGCCTTTCTCGTGTACGAACTCCAGCACCCGAGCGCTGCGCTCAATGTAGCGGGGGATTGGCCTGGCGCCTATGGCATAGCGGCGGTATCCCACCGGGTCACACCGCAGCAGATCGGCCATCGCCTCCTGGCTCGGTGCTCCAATCCTCACCCGCAGCGCCTCAAGCTCTTCTCCGGTCATGCGTGTTTTCCTCTACTTGGTTTGGGTGGGCAGCAGCTTGATCAACTTCGCCTGGCAGTCATGGCAGCGCTGCTCCTCAGGGGTTGCTATGAATTGCTCTTGCGGAACAAACACAGCACGAATGCTTGGCCTGGCCGTGTAGCGGCATCGAGAACGTCCGCCCGTCTCGGTCGCCAAGTGGATTCGTTTTGTGGCCACGGCTGCTTTCACACGTTAGGCGTCGCTCAATGCTGTCGCCATCAAGTTCCAAGCGATGATCCCAAAGTGCACCACGCCAATCACCACGAGGGAACCTACGACGATCAGGCCAAACCGCGAGAGGAAGGAGTTTTCGTCTTCCAATTTCGCAAGGAGGTAAGGCGTGCCAAAGATTCCGAAAAGCACGATGGCGACAAACAGCAAAGCACTTGCTATCAGGTTCTCCGCGATCCATCGGGTCAGTTGCGCAACCACAGCCATGAATCCCTGGTCTGCGACGTTCTGTTGAAGCCAATACACAAGAGCAATAGTTGCAGCGGCACAGACCGCTTGCAAGATAGTCTCAAGGCTCCCTGCAATGCACCAGTTTCTCTTTCCCGTCATTGCTTCTTTCCTTCTCTTCGAGCTTTGTAGGCGAACCCAAGGCCCAGCAGTGCGCTCATGACCGGGATTCCTACGCCAAGCATGAGGCCCAACATGACCCCTGTTTCTTTTGCAAGTTGGCTAGGGTCAAAGCCCCCTTGCACATCTGCAACCACGCCGCTGAAACCAAGATTTCCGATGGCGAGGAAGATCATCGCCAAGCCAAAGCAATGCACCCATTTTTTCGAGTAGATGCCCGTCGCCAAGCACACGGCAGCGCAGGCCCAGAAGACATTCCAAATCCAAGGCTGCAAATTAAGCATCTGTGAACCTCGATCAGTCAGGTTACCAATACCAACGCCAACTGCGGGAATGGCTGCAACGAAGATGAAGATCAACAGAAAATCTGTCATCGTGGAAATTGGGGATTTCTTATGTGCGTTCATGCGCTTTCCTTCAGGTCAACCGGACTTCGCATACTTGGCTGATGAGGTACCCAAGGCCTGCGATCTTGTGCTCGTGCTTGGGCTCGAACGAACGCAGATGAGCCCTCACCACGCGATTCAGGAGCGCGGGGGCATCTGCATCGTCGAAGCCCTCACGAAAAACGATCTCACCTTCAGGCGGGGGCTGGTCAGCAAACAAGCGATCCAGGAGCTTCGTGTAGTCGTTTCCCCGCTTGAACTCTTCGGGCACCGCGCCGATGGGAGGCAACAGCTTGGTTGTGCCAAAGGCGATTTCGACATCCGTGATAGTGTTCAGCGAATCACGCGTCAGTTTGAATTCAGGCATAGGTTCTTTCCGATCATTTCGCGCCGACAGGCGAAATGAGTTGAACTTCGCGACGTGCAGTGCCTGCACGCGCCGCAGCCACCGTGTCAAAGCCCTTGACGCCGCAGCCAGGGTCTTCGCTACAAAACTCCCAATTGGACTTCAGCGTGACAATGATCGAGCTGCCGTCTTCACGCTCATCATCCACTGCTGCAACGTAGCTCAGCTTGCTGATCGCATCTAAGGTTTTGCTCATAGCGGCGATTTCCTTGACTACTTAAATTCGTGGCTGGCCGGCTTCTTCACCGGCTCGACAGTCCCGCCCCAGGCCTTGGCATCGCCCTCCGCGCGCTTGAATGTACGGTACGGGCCGTAGACATCACGCTGCAAAGGCGTGCGCTTGACGATAACAACGTAAGCCATGGCCAGCGATCAATTGACTCGACCGAGCGCGTCGGCCCGAGCCTGGGCCTCCTCGCGGGTCCAGAAACTACCGAACAGGTATAGGGTGTCGGACTCGATTACCTCGAAACGGCGGCCGTCCGGTGCGAGTTGGACCTTGTAGAGGCTGGTGTTCATGATTTTTTCCATTCGATCTTTCCTCTTGTGTTCACCCGCCCAGTGGCGAATAGGTTGGGCACGTCACCCCGTCGCGGGGTTGGACACCATTACGACCCAAGATCGGCTTTGGTACGCTAAACGGGAGAATGGCAATCAAGTCAGGGACAGGCGCCCTGCATCGACCCGAAGAATCTCGACGGATTCGACCGGTTGGTGTTCGCTCCCACGTCGCCAACGCACACGTTTCGCAGCACTGGCCCAAAGTCTTGCTCACGACAGCTTTCCTTGCTTGGTTCACTTGCTCTGGTGGTCACAGCCCGTAACGCGCCTTGAACGCACTTCTGGTCGAGAGCATGGTTTCGATCAGTACCACATCATCAATCACGCCGAGATGCCGGGCCAAGGCGCGAACGGCGGCTTCGTAGACGCCATCGAACTCGCGCCCAACGAGAGTAAATGAGGTCATCAGGGAAGGTAAGCCAGGTACACGGAAACTGACCGCGACGACTTCCGGCCGCTTTCCCGACCGCTTCATGTGGCTGACGTAACGCAGCGTCCCATCCTCACGGATCAATGACTCCTTATCGCTGGGCATCGATGCCGCAACGCGCTGCCGCACCTTTGCGGCGGCGGCCTGAGTCTTGTATTCTTCGGCGGCAGCAACCGCAGCCGACAAGGCCAGCCTGCAGTGATCGACGGCAATGGTCACGCCGCATGCCTCCAGCAGGGGAATCGCGTCACTCAGCAGTCTTGCGGCCTTGCGGACTTGAGCGGGTGGTTTTGCACGTTGCAGGTGAGCCATGGGAGACTTTCCTCTCAGTTTTTCCATCCACGCTCAAGCGGCGTCACGCGCCACCACTGACCATCCTGGCTGGTGGCCACTGCCCGCTCTCTGCGACAGGACCCCAGCTTGACCATGCGAGAACCGTCTTGCACAAACCGAAGGCCGCGTAGCGCCTCGGTAGTAAAACGCTGCTTCAGCGTGGCGTAGATCGGCTGCTTGCTCATGCGGCTCCTTGTCTCAGCGGGTTGAAAACAATGATCCGACCTCGCGAGCACGATCTGCGATCACCTGCGCCTTGAACTGGCCTTCGTCGTCCACTGCCCAAGCTGGCGGTTGCTTGCGCGTCCCATTCGGGGTATCCAGCTCGACGTAAGCGCAGGCCGCGTCCAGAGCTTCGGATTGGTCCAGGGTGAACACCGATAGGAGGCAACTAAGGCCCTTGTCCGCCAGCAATCCAATGACTCGCATCACGTCACGCACTGAGCCACTGACTACCGTACGATCTGGCACGCCCTCAATAGGATTGATAGTTAAGCTCGCCTCCACCGCGGTGTGGGTAGATGCCTCTGCGACCATGGTCCGCACCAGAACCACATCAACGGCGAGGCTGGCAAAGAGTGTCTTGTCGGCATTCATGATTCTTTCCTCGACTACTTGGTGAGCGACCAAACAACGAGCGCGCCACGGCGTTCCCAGGCAATGTCGCCCTTCTTGCGCAGCGCCTGCAGGCGGCGGTCGATGACCCGAAACTCTTCATTCGGCTGATTCATCAGCGGCTTGGCCTCTGCATCCAGCGCCGTGGTCAATGCCGCTGCCGTGTTCTTGCCAGCGGCGATGAGATCCAGCATCTTCTTGTCGAACTCGGTGTAGTCGCGCGCTTGCGTAGCCATGGTCTCTTTCCCTTCAAACTTTCGAGCCACCCTGGCGGGTCACTCCGGGCGTCCAGACTGCATCAGCGACCGCGATCCCAGGGTTCGCCTTGGCGAACTCTTTGCCTGCCGCGTAGCACACTGCACTCAGCGTGCCAGGCACAACATTGGCCGTTTTCTCCAGGCCCGCGTATCCATCCCAGAAGGCTGTACGGTGACCAGCACCACGATGCGGCTTCCCATCGTGGTACAGCTCACTCGACTTGTCCCGCGCAGCCGCGAGCATTGCGTCATAGGTCTTCTGGAACGATGGTGTCTTGTAGCGGGGCACGGAGTGGATTCCTTCGTTTAGGCGCAGAGCAGCTTGCGTCCGTCGTCGGTCACGCGCAGCCAGACCTCGCCGGTAGGAAGGGCCAGCGGGCCGCACAGCATCCGAGAAGATTTCAACAATCCCGCATCAATGAGTGCCTGGATACGAGGGCGCACGGGTTCGGCGGTCACCGCCTTTGTGCTGGCGTTCAGCGCCTCGACCTTCCGTAGGATTTCAGTCGTTGTGCCCATCTCATTCCTCTCAAACAATTTCGTTGGTGTCGCCAAACCTGAATGCCCAGGAGAACCGGCGCGTCTCTTCGCCACAGATTGCCTCGGCCACAAGGCAGGGGCCTGACACCTCGCCATCCATCATGCTTCGGCCTGGTCGCACCTCCACACCCAAGACTTCGACCTTCAAGGAAGCCTTCACGGCGTGGGGAGCCGTGCGAAACCACTGCGTAGCACGTACAGCGCTTTCGGCGTGTGCTTGGAGATGTTGAGTGGCTTCCATGGATATTCTTTCGTTGTGTCGCGGCTTGTTGAGCTTCGCCTGACAGTCCTGGCAACGCTGTGCCACAGGCGTGAGCAGGAAGCGGTCCATAGGGACAAACAACGCCTGAATGCTTGGCCTCGACGTGTAGCGGCAACGCGAGCGACCGCCGGTCTCAGTTGCCAGGTGGACACGCTTCGAGGACATGGCTGGTTTCCTTGATCCCGGCGTTCAATGCACTGAACGCGAGGTAGGTGGAGTGGCATCAGCGATGCGGTAGATGGTCTGCACCTCGTCGTCCACCACAGCAGGAGCTGAAGCGATCAAGCCGTCCACCATCAACATCGCCAGGGTGCTGGATGCCTGCGCAAAGCTGCCCAGCGCAGCCGTAGCATCCTTCATGAAGAATCCGACCTGCACACCGTGGGCAGTGTTGTGATGGGCCTGGACGGCCCGCAAAGCCGCGATGGCCTCTGTGTGGTTCATCTCGGTTCTTTCCTTTTTTACTGGACTAGATTGATGACCACGCCGACAGCCTTGAGGGCATCCAGCGTTGGGTAATAGACGGCTTCATGAATGACGAAGCCTGCAGTGTCAAGGACATCGACGGCCTGGTAGGGCTTGCCTTCGCACAGCTTGTCCAGAACAGGGCTGCACGTGTAGCCATTGCCAGGGCACTCGACTCTGCGGGTGTCCCCATTCCAGTCAACAAAGAAACCAGATGCGGCCATGGTGCGTTGCTTCCTTCTCTTACTGCATGACAGCCGTAAAGACACGCGCCTCGCCCTCGATGGTGACCAGCAGGACATGCTGGTTGCGTTCGTCTTGCTCAATTCGGGTGGCGAGTGCTGCCATGTCTTCGCTCCAGTAATTTATAGTGCAATTCTAGCGTTTATATAAACGCTGTCAAGCCTTTCTGATCCGCTTGCTTGCCGCAATCAGTGCGCGATTGACCACGGCCTTGTTGGTTGGCCCGTAGCCGCTCACAAGCAGCGCGGCCAGGGCATCGCTCCCCTCGGCATCCAGGTCAACCAACAGGCGCTTGCCGTTGGATTTCTCCAGGCGCTCAAGGTGTGCTTTGGCGCGCGCAGTCCGAGTCACATCACCAAGCGGCACTTTCTTTGCGGCGGCCATCTTTCCTTTCAGTCCTTAGGATCAAAGGACACACAACCGAAGTCTGGTGCCGTGATCAAAAACGCTTGGTAGCCTGATCCGTCCAGCCCAAAAGCCTTCAGGCTTTTAGATCCAGGTTTCAGTACCAGGTCACCAGCCACACCGTCTTCGGGATCAAACTCTGCAACTTGATCGGTGACATCGTAGAAATTAGGGACATTTGTGCATCGGCCCAAACCGTCACGCCAGCCTGCGTTACCTTTCTCAACTCTTCCCCACTTCTTACAAGTGGCGCAGCTCATCGTTGTCATTGCTGTTTTTTCCTTGTTGATAGATCACTCACCGGTTTGTGAGTAGGTTGGACACGTCGAACCATCACGAGGTTGAACACCGTTTCGACCAAGATGTGGAACGGGCACACTGAACGGGAGGATGGCTACCAGATCTGGCGTAGGGGCGCGGCACCGACCCGAAGAATCTCGCCGGATGCGACCAGTGGGTGTTCGCTCCCATGTCACATGCGCACACGTCTCGCAGCACTGGCCCAATTTCGTACTCACGGTGCTTTCCTTGATTAGCCCGCAAGGCTGTGAATGTTTACTCGGCATTTGATGCGCTCAAGCACCAGTCCCGCAGAACTAGCAGCGCAGTCCGCAATGTCTAGGCCAGTCCGAGTTGCCTCAGCCTCATCGAACACATGCAAGTCACGGTCACCGATTGTGTACAGCCCCAACCTATCCGGCGTGGAAAGCAGGAGCTTCTCCAACTTCTTGCACCACGTCTTTTCTTCCGACGTTAGTGGCGAAGTTTTCAGTTCGTAATGGGCCATAGGGCTGCTTTCCTTCACTTGAATCGAATATCGCCAACACCCGACACCCGCGTGTCACGCTGCGCAGGATCGCCCCATACCTTGATGCCACCCGCACCAGACACGCGGGCTTTCAGAGAGCTTTTTACAAGGGCCTTGATCTTTCCCGCTCCTGACACATTCAGCGAGGCGCTTTCCGCTTCGAGCTTCTTCGCATTCACATCGCCCGCCCCGGAAATTGTCGCGTCCAGATGCTTGACGCGCCCAGTAAGCGTGACGGTTCCTGACCCCGAAATTTCTAACTCGATTGCATCCTGATTCAAACGCTCCAGACACAGATTGCACGCTCCTGAAATGCTGACTTCGGGTAGCCCTGGCAACGTAATTTCCACCGTGGCACGGTGTCCGTCGCCATTGATTACGATGTCACCTCCCGCCACATTGCCTATGTGGCCGTGGAACACTTGCAGCGAGTACCCGCTGACGATGGTTACGTCGCCGTCGATATGGATGCAGCCATCAACACGCCTGGCGGTCGGGCGCGTGGAGATCGTGAGCGTGCCACCAAAAATCTCGGTTAGAACGTCTTCGGGACAATCTGCAATCACCGTCATTGACGGCTCGCCATGCGTGACGAATACATCGGCAGCGCCCCGAATAACAAGCTGGTCGACGGCTTGCATGGGACGGGTTTGTGTTCTGCGATTTTCGTTCACAGTGTTGTTTCCCTTCAAACTTTCGAGCCACCTTGGCGAGTCACGCCAGGCGTCCACACTGCATCCTCAATCACGATGCCTGGGCTCGACTTAGCGAACTCTTTCCCAGCTGCGTAGCACACAGCACTGAGCGTGCCTGGCACCACGTTCGCTGACTTGGCCAGGCCAGCGTATCCATCCCAGAAAGCTGTACGGTGGCCAGCACCTCGGTGCGGCTTACCATCGTGGTACAGCTCACTCGACGTGTCCCGCGCAGCCGCGAGCATCGCGTCATAGGTCTTCTGGAACGATGGGGTCTTGTAGCGGGGCAAGGCTGCTTTCCTTGATTGGCTCTTAGACCATGGCGTTGGGCACAAGACCCCGCGCAAGGAGGAAATCCCATCCACGCGAATCCACGGTGAAGAGGTCATCCTCACCAACAACAGTTCCATCGGCCAGCGTGATTTCTTTACTGCCGCATATGACTGCATGCCAAGCTCTGCACTCCAGAAGCTCAGACCCACGGCGAAATTTCACAAATATTTTTGGAGCTGATTTGTCGCCAACTTTTCCCAGGATCGGGTATTGATCATCTGCATCTGGCTTCGGGGTAGGAACAAGCATCACCTCCGCCACCAAACCACTTGGCAATGCAAATCTATTTGGCAACTGTGTTGCGTCAACTCTTTCTGAGGACATCATTTTTCCTTCACTCAGCGAATACTTCTTGCAGCGTTACCAGCGCCGCAGTCAACGTCTTTGCGGACACAACGCCTAGCTTTTTGGCCAGTCTCGCCTTGTCCACAGTCCGAAGCTGATCCAACACGATCAACCCCTTTGTTCCAGCGTGTGTGACCGGCACCCGAAATGGAGCAGCACGGCCCTTCGAGGTCATAGGCGCAACGATGACTGTGCGCAGGTTGTCATTCAACTCTGCAGGTGACACCACCACGCAAGGACGAGATTTTTTGATCTCGCTCCCTACGGTTGGGTCCAAGTTCACCAGCCAAATTTCTCCGCGCTTCACCAGGCCAACTCCGCATCATCTGCGTTGCCAAACTCACCCATGAGCAGGACATCACCGCCTTTGGCCGCGAGTTCTTTCGCCGCTTCAGCCCAGCCAAATCGCACCGCCTTGGCTGGCTTGCGCAGGACGATAGAGCCGTTCTCCACCGCGATGTCGGCGGTCATTTCGCCATCTAGCCCGGCTTGGGCGAGAAGTGGCTTTGGCAACACGATGCCTTTGCTGTTTCCAATAGTCCGAATTGCGATTTGCATGATCACTCCAGTTACAACAATGTTATTCCATGGGGTCGGGCTTGTCAAGCCTTGGTTGCCACAATGTTTCAACCTCATAGGGCGTCCATAAACATGGCTTTCAGAACCGCCTGGTCGAGGTCCACATAACGCTGCGAGCAGTCAATGCTGGCATGGCCCAAGAGCTGTGCAACCGTCTCCATGTCGCCTGTCGTGGCCAACACCTTGCCCGCGAAGGTGCGACGCCCAGAGTGGCTGGAGCCGCCCTTGATGCCCGCCCGCTGGTACAGCTTGGTCACATGGGCCTGAAGGCTGTCGCAGGCCTTGTAGTCGCGCCGCTCGCCAGTCTCCAGCACGCGCCGCTTGGTGTTCTGGGACATGCCATCTCCCCGGCCGCTGTAGATCAGCGGCTGGTGAGGCAGCAGGCCCCGGTATGGCCCAGGGCCGAACAGGGTGCCGATCCCCCGCTCGATGCGGTACATCAGGTAGGCCTCCAAGGCTTGGATGGCGGGCTTGGAAGCCAGGTAAGCGCAGCGCTGGCGACACCCCTTGGTGATCGCTTCGCGCATGCTGATCTCGCTGCGGAGCTTGCCCGAGGCGTGCATCACATCGGCCACGGTCAGGCGCGAAATCTCTGTGATGCGCATGCCGCAGTGGTGACCCAACATGAGCACAAGAACGTCGCGTTCAGGGTAGCGTGACGTGCCCTGGGTGATCTTGATGAGGCGGTTAAATTGCCCTTGGTGAAGGGTCTTGGCGCGTGTAATTTCCTGCATGCAGCTCTCTGTAATTCGATGGGTTTGACGAAATGCAGAGAGGGAGCCGAGCGCGCTCTTTTTCGATCATATCCCGCACAATTCCTCAACTTCAAGGAAAGTAGGAATCCGGCCTGCCATGAAAAAAGCCCAGGCACCGAAGTGCGCTGGGCTTGTTGAGTTGTGGCAATTACAGGCCTAGGCTCGGAGAGTCGTCAACAGCGTTGGCAACTTCCTCACCATCAATGCTATAGAGCACAGGGCCAGTATCCGGGGCTGTGGACGCCTCGAACAGCACGGGATCGCCATTGGGCCATGCACCAGCGTTGCAGTCAGCAGCATCCAGGATCGAATGCAGCATCTGCATTGCTTGCTCAGGCGATGAGGCCTTTACGCGAATAGCCGCTTTCAGCATCACATCAAAGCCATATTCATGCATCTGGGGCGCAACGGCTTCCTGCACGTTACCTTGCGGTTCCCGTTCAGGCATCTGCCCCCACTCTTGGCCTTTTTGATCCAAGGCGTATGCCTCGGCCAAAGAACCATCGACTTCATTGAAGCGGACTGTGAAGTTCAAAGTCCAGCGGGGAGCCGGGCCATCATCTTCGCGTTCCGTTTCAACGTAGACTTTTCGGCTCCGCTCGTGACCTGGAACGAGGTATTCCCAACTTCCAGTGTCAGTCACGGTGACGCCTTCTCCAAAGTCGTAGTCAGCAAAAGCTTTGTCGGCCAGTGCAGCTTGATCTTGGGAATTCGGCATTTTCCCATCACCTCCGACCTTGCTAGTAGTGCAAGTCCCGACCGCCAGTACGCCAGCCTGAGCTGCATACACAGCTGCGTTTCTTACACGCCCCTCTTGGCCACAGCGAGCCGTGGCGTGCGCCATGGCAGCCGCGAGATAAAGGTCGATCTGCGCCTGAGTTGCAAACACAGAGAGACCAGAGACATCAGCATCATTTTCGATACCCTCATCGCCGTCCATATGTGTTATTTCCAGAGTGAAAAACTCTCTGTTGTAGGCATGGGCATCCTCTGTCAGCGACACCATGAGATTCCCTTGCCGGGTCCTGTAATTCGACAGTTTCCGATTGAGTTCATACGCTTTACGCGCTGCCTCAGATCGTGTGAGTACAGATGCCCACCCAGAATCTGGCCTCTGCCAACCTTCGCTTGACCAGTACAACTGAGTTTTTGTGTCGAGCACTGAGTAATGGTCATTACCTTCGTCCATCGCGCTCAGACGATAGCGCTCTTGAGGATTTTCCATTTCCCCAGATTTCTCCGACAGCTTGCCCATGAGGCGCGCTTCGTCTTCGACTTTCTGAGAGGCGAGCATGAACTCTGTCTCATTCGCCTCAATGCCCGCGAACTTTGCCATCTGTTCAACGGCGTCACGAATGGCATCGATCTCGATCTTGAAGCCATGACGGTCTGCCTGCTCAATGACCATGCTTGCCAGGGCGTCGATGGTCTCTTGCCGCTGTGTGTAATTCGACATTTTCCGTTTCCTTTTCAAAGAAGACGGACACCGGCCCGAGGGCAGCAAGTGCCCGTCAGGGTGGTTTAAATAAAGTTTGGCACGAGGCCAAGATCGCCCAGAAAGGGTGATGTGAATAGTCTAGCGTGGAAGCACTCAGCAGGCACAGCCCTTTTTCATCGCGGCCTCTATCTGGCTAGGCGTGTTTGCCTGACCCTCCATGTCCGCCACCGCTGCTTTCCAAGCATCATTCGCAGTTGGGTATTCCTTGCTGTAATCACCATCAACGCAGAAGGCAAAGCCTTGGGTTGCATCGTTCGGTTGATGAACGGTGTACCCGGCGTTGCGAGCTGCTTCTTGTGCGCTGTCGGTGGATTTGAGACGTGGCATTTTCTGACTCCGAAAGTAAGAGACAGACACCAGTACCCATAAGGCACTGGTGCCCGTCAGGGTTGATATATCAATGCATTGCGGTGCGAAAGCACCACCAGAATTCCTCAGCCAAGGACCGTGGGTTTTGTCATCAGAGCTTGTTCAGTCTTGATTTCAAAAAGCATGTACTCGCCAAAAATCTGGGTGATTGCGTTCAGCGCAGGGCCAAACGCAAAGTGCACTCCAGCGGTATCGCCAGTGGCAATGCCAAGGGCATTTTGGATGCGAAAACATCCAGCGTTAATGGCGTCCTGAACAGCATCTTCAAGTAACTTGTTGATGCTCTGCAAGCCATCAACTTGTGCGGGGCTGAGCCCGTACACCTCTTGCGGATCGACTGTGAATCGGCCACACGCACTGAGTGTCGGATCCGTTATTTGCATGTCGTCTATGACCAAAGCGAACTTCGGCGCATCGCCATAGTCTGGCATGGCCAGGACGACAGGGTGAGGCGCGAAAAAGTCAACGACAGACTGATTGGTTGTTGGCATTGCCATCTCCTTAAGGAAGAGACAAGCACCGGCCCAGCGGGCAACAGGTGCCCGCATGGGTTGATGTAATTGGGACTGCCTCCAAGGGCGACAGATGCTTTCCGGAATCAGCTACTGCGGCCAGATGTCCGCAAACTGAGTCACGCAGATGGCTCGGCCGCTGTATGTGGCCGTTTCCGCATAGACATAGAGGCGATGGGTGTTGAGCCCTGCCTTCTTGGCCTCTGAAATTGCCGCTCTGTAGTGGTCGCGACCGAAGTTTCCGTTGACCACGTAGATCCCGACATTGTTTTTCATGTGCTTTGCTGCCAGTAGCTGGTAGCCCTCTAATACCTGCAGACAGTCCATTTCATAGACAGTTTCGAGAACCCTTGCCTTGAGACTCGGAGGAGGGACTCCAGGGAGTTCTTGAAGGAGAACAGCACTCACTTGGTCCCTCGACGCAGTGGTCTGTTCGATGAATTTCGACATTTTCCGTTTCCTCCAAGAAAGAGACGGACACCGGCCCGTGATGGGCAGCGGGTGCCCGTCAGGGGTGGTTCAAAATAGGCCCTGGCAACCCGCGTCAGGGCTGCCAGGGCGTGTTTAGTAAAGCGACATCAGGGTGTTGGCCCTGATGACTCTACTGTTTGAGCTGCTGCATCAGCACGCTCAATGTGAAGTCCATGCGCCGTTCTGAACGCCATCATCGATGGCGCTGTATTGGGCATGTCCGTCTCCACAGCTTCACAGGTGCCGCGCTCCCAATACTCGGGATCGCTCGTGAACTCGCCACCGTCCACCTGGCGGTATCGGGCGTTCACCAGATCATCAAGCTCTGCCTGCGTGATGTTCGCAGGCACCTCAACGACCTCCATGTATTCGACCCGCGTGAGGGCCGACAAACGCACTTCCACCAGTTTTGTGGCTGGAGCTTGCTCAATGTAATTCGACACCTCCCGATCAGATGCATGAGCGGTCAGGTGATCCCTGGCCTCCAGGATGAGCGATGCGATGTCGTCACCGACAATTGCATAGCCCTCAGAGTCTTGGGGATCATTCACCATGAACGCGCCAGGGAACTCGGGCTTCACATCAGGCTTGCGCGCACCAGCAAAATAGCCAGCGTTCGCAAGCGCCTCGTGGGCCTCGATTTCCGCGTCCACCACCTCGACACCATCGGCATCAACAATGTAGACAGACTCACCGCCTTCGTTGAACAACGTCAACCGGATGGCCTTGGCTTCATTGAAGTTGTTGGTCTTGTTGGCGCAGTCGTCATTCGCCCAGATGTAGAAAGGTGCGGTAGCGACTTGGCCAAGGGTGTTTTTGAGTTCTACCGCTTTGTCTTGCGACGCCACGGGCTGCTCAATGTAATTCGACATTTTCCCATCGATTGGTGAGGGGGCATGTTCTGAGACCCGTCGCATCACTTCCGCACGCATGACCTCAAGCTGGTTCTTCATCTCATCAATGTCTTCCGAGATGATTCTCGGCTTATGACCATCATGGAGATGATCTTTCCAGTGACGGGCCATGGCACGCAAAGCGGCACCAGCCCCAACACCGAAAATCCCGTTTCCGTCAAAGTCTCGGCAGACTTCCTCTACTATCTTGAGAGTCGTTTCTGCGACACTGTGATCAATGTAATTCGACATTTTCCGTTCTCCTAAATGAAAGAGACGGACACCGGCCCAACGGGCATCAAGTGCCCATCAGGGTTGAGTTAAACGACCCTGGATGTCAGGGCCTTAGTTCAAAGCTGTAAAGCATCGTGGGTGGAGCTGTCAACGTCAGCCATTCCCCAGAGTGCCTGTTTTCCCCGTGACGGGGTGCTCGATGTGATTGTTCAGACCGATCTCCAGAAAGGAGATGGACACCGGCCACAAATGGGCAGATGGCGCCCATCAGGGTGGTTAAAGAAGGTTGGCACGAGGCCAAGAATTGCCGAAGCAACCTTGGCGATTCTATAGCCTGGCTGCGATATGGCCAACAAGATCCGCAATAGAAAAAGCCCCGTGAACACGCGTTGTTCCGGGGCTTTTTTGATGATGGCTTCACATGCCAGGACGGGAAGGGTTTTACGCCTTCACAGGCCCGACACAGCCTCTGCTTCGTGCGGTTGAGCCCGAGCAGATATCGCATGATTGAGTCTGGCTACGACCTCTTCTGCCATGGTCTCGACTGTTGGCACATTGCTGAGGAACTGGCGCCCCTCGATGAGGGAGCGGTTCATTCCCCAATATGGCCTGCCTTGGTCAACCCACAAGTGAGCCCCATAGCCAGGGTTGTAGGCGCGCGAACTCTTTGCCTTGCCATTTTCATCACGAAAATGCAGCTCAGGGTGGAAGTAGCGAGCCTCGATGTGCAGCTGATTCGAATCCTTGTCATCCGCCACGGCCAGGTGGCCGAAGACACTCAGACCAGCATTCGCCGATTTGATCTCGCACCCGAGATACCAAGTCAACTGATGGTTGATCCCCAAAGCCGGAGACTGGGCGAAAACATGCCCCGCAGGGAGTGTCACGCCGTTGATCACCATCTGCGCAAATCGAGTGAAGTCGCTTCGGATTTTGGCCCTTGCTTGTTCAATCGAAAGCGGCGCTTCCTTCGTGCCATAGGCTTGTACCAATTCGCTCATAGTTCGTTTCCCTATTGTGAGAAACGGACACCGCCCGAGGGCACAAGTGCCCGTTCGGGTTGGTTAGAAACCACCGCCTAATTCCGGTTGGAGTTAAGCAGTGGAATTGGGGCTCACGCGGACAGTTCTTGCAAACTGAGTTGCGCTGCCTTGGTGCGTTCAGGGTCGCCGCTTGCGCGGGCGATTTCCAAACGCAGCTGATAGACCGCCTTCTGGAGCGGCTCAGAATCGAGTGCTCCAGATGCGTCCAAGAGCGAGTTGACGGATTCGAAGGCTGCATCGACTTTCGTCAGTGCATCAGTCGCAGCCGCTTGGCGCTCCTTTTGGGTCGCAAATGACTCCACAACCCACTCGCCGTCTTCTTGGCCTGGCTGGTAGTGCTGAGTGCGAGTGAATTCGGCATCGCCGACTTCATCGACAAGAGCCGAGTGGATCTCCTCCGCATATTCGCTTGTTTTCACGGCCTCATAAAGGTCCGTGGCGTCCACCGCCTGTGCTATTGCGTCCACTTGCGAAGAGGCATTGGCCACTTCCACAGGGACGCGTGTCAGCACGTACAGATGGACACGGAAAGACTTGTTACCGGAGTCACGTTGCGAAGGCTTCGTGTCGTCTTGGCTGTCTTCAGTTGCCGCAGTCGCCGATTGTCTTACCCAGAAAGGAAGGATGCGAACCCTGTCAAGCTCCCACTCGTCAGGATTTTTGTGGGCCTCGTTGACCTCGATGACACTTTCGGCGAGGTCTTTCAACCTGCTGCCGAGAACATCTTCGAACTTGAGTCCTGTCCACTCCTGCGCCGCCACCAGCTTGGATTGCTCCAGGTCGATGACGAGACGGCAGTGGGTTTCGAGCGGCCCTACGCCGAACAAGTGCATCCAATGGCCCACGGCGTATTTCGGTTGGCCAGATGTAGCGTTTTGTTTTGTCATATCCATCTCCATGAATTGAAGATGGGCACCAGTCCCGGATGGGGCATGAGGTGCCCATCGGGGTTGATAAAAAGAAAGGTTGGCACAAGGCCAAGATCGCCAAAGGCAATGCCGTCCATTCTACGTGCTCGGGGGGCTTGTGTGAAGCGGCCTCTATTGGCACCGTGCAGTGCGCCAGGCCAAAAAAAACCCACGGCCGAGACCTTTCGGTCGGCGCGTGGGCTTTGTTTTATTGGCTGACGCTTGGATCGAACCGCCTGGGCCGGGATATACCCTGCTCAAGCGAGTTCGGCCATTACCTCATCCACAAGCGTTTGCAATCTCTCGTGCCAGCGTGGACTTTCCTGAGCCAGGGAGCCCGCGCACGATCACGAGTTGCGCGTCGTGGATGTCGGCCATAAGCAATTTCCCATGGGGCTATTGCTTGGCGCAGCCGGGGCTGCTATCGCCGTCATCACGTACCTTCTCGCAATCGCCAATCGCGAGATAGTCGATGGTTGCGTGTTGCGCGAGTGCGCTCAGAAATGCGGCGTCAAGCTGCTCTTTGGAAGCATCTGTCGCAGCCTCGAAGCTCACATCGATTCGCTTTCCATCGAGCTGGATGTAGCCTGCATAGCAAGTCACTTTGCACGTTTGGCGTGCAGGTTGGTTTTCGTCCATAGATATCCTGTGGTTACAGGGCTCGCGCAACCCTGCATGGGCTTTGCTGGCCCATTGTGGGTTGAGAAAAGACGTGGCCATCTGAAGGCGTGACATGCAGAGCGCGAAGGAGCAGAGCCCCAACGCGTGTCGCACCTCACGCCCAAGATGGGCTTTGCATGGCCTCTCTTCCTGCGGCTACTCCTGGGTTCCCCAGATGTTGCCCTTGGAATCGATGGCGTAGGCCTCGGGAGCGTCGCCCGTGCCGAAGCGGATGGTGAAGTTCAGTTTTTGACTGGCCTCGCTATCCTCGGTCTCAACGTAGACCTTGCGGGTCCACACATCACCGGGGGTGGTGTACTCCCAGCCGTCTTGGTCTGCGACTTGGACGCCATCACCAAAACAGTAGTTTTGGTAGATGGAGTCAGCCTCGCAGTGCCGAGCCGAATTGTTGAGTGTTGCTGTCATGGCCTGCAAGCCGGCGATCTGCGCCTTGAAGGCGGGATCGTCGCATGCGCACAAAGCATGGCTTTGCGTGGGGCTCTGGATTGCATTCATTCCTATCTCCTAAGTTGTGAGATAGGCACCTGCCACATGGGCGATTGTGCCCATCGGGGGTTGAGTAAAAGGTTGGCACGAGGGCCAAATGTCTGCCAAAGGCGTGACATATTTACTCTAGCACAAAAGGTATCGGTAGCTGCGGCTATAACGCATCGCCTTGCATGTCTGCAAAAAGAAATGCCACCCAAGAACATGTCTTAGGTGGCATTTTTTTGAAGAAATGGCCAGGCGCATCCGAAGATGGGCGCCGGCCGGTTGAGTAGCGCGCCCCTAAAAAAGGGACGGCTCTGTCTCAGCGCTTTGCGGCGCTGGAGCGAGTGCAGCGGGTGCCGTGAACTGATCGAAAGTGTCACGACGGAGCTGCTTTTCAGCGGCGCGGTCGATTGCGTTCTTGATCACAAGCGCGCTCACTTCGGCACCCAGCAGGACTTTGCCCCGCTTGAAGTGCAGTGTGATCACGTTGTCCTTCACCTCGCTCACGACAGCGCCAGTGCTGCGCTTGAAGTCGTTGAACATGATGGTGCCCAGCTTCTGGCCCACATGGGGCTTCAGTTGGGCATGCGCCTTGTCCTCGCGTGCGAAACGGCTCATTGCATCCAGGTACTTTCGTGCGTAGTAGCACTCCATCCCGAATACGCCGCCCTCAACCCTCGCGGGTTGAAAGTTTGCCGCATCTTGCTCGGACGTGAGCCCCATGGCTTTAGCGCAGAAGCTGCGCACGTCAGTGGTGTAGAACAAGCCCGAATCCATTGCGGCTTGCACCACAGCAATCACCAGTTTCTGGTTTTTGCTGGGGATGAAGCCGCGAGCCTCGCACCCGGCCCAGGCCTGGTAAACGGTCTTGGCCTCTGGCAACTCATACGAGGCACCAGAATGGCTGGACACGACTGCAGGCTGTTCAATGGAGATCGACATACATTTCCTTCGAAAAAGAAACGGACGCCGGCCCATCAGGGCTCAGCGCCCGTCAGGGGGGGTGAAAAATTGCCCAGGCTCACCCGAAGGTGCGCCATGAGCAATGGGCCAGAGAGCCAGCCTCAAAGAGGCATAGGCAATTACTCGGTGGGACTCGAAAGATCGTCAGGCGACGAAATCTCCAAGTCACTTCCATGGAAGTTAACCATGTGAAGCGACGCAGTATCGCCTTCGGCAATGACATCCAGAATGAGGCCTTCCGTGGTGTAGTTCACAACGGTAAAGCCCCAGTCCGAACGCCCAACAAGCACACGGTCATCATCCTGGGCAGGACGAATTTCGATGTCGATCTTGTCAGACAGCTTGATGCTTATCGGTTCGTCACACGTCATCCGCAACAAAGCGATGTCAGCTTCAATGCGCGCAACGACGGCCTTCAGGTCAGCGGGGGCAACCGTGGTTGCTGCAGTGCTTTGATTTGTCATATCCATCTCCAAGAAAAGAAGATGGACACCAGGCCCGCCAGGGCAGAAAGGTGCCCATCGGGGTTGGTAAAAGAAGAGTTGGCACAAGGCCAAGATTGCCGTAGCAATATGGCCGATTGTAGGGGCGCGGACTCCTGTGGGGAAGTGGGCCCGTGCTCTATTCCCATGGCGCCAATGAAAAAACCCACGACAGACCGAGGTCTGCGCGTGGGCTCTGTTGAAGGGCACTCTGCCCAGAGGTTAAGAAATGACTCCAGGCTCGCAATATGCAAGACGACCACCGGCAACTGTGTAGTTGTAGTGGCCATCCGTCACTGCTTCTGATCGCGTGCGCTTCATGAACGACTGCAGCTTGTCGCATTCGCGCTTGGAGAGGTCGCCGCCAGGCACATGGCCTCGCTGGAATTTCACCCAATCCTCGCAGTTGGCAGAAGGCATTCGTTGCATGGGCACGGATGTCATCTTGTAGGCTTGGACAGCCGTCGTGACAACGATCTCAGTTTGTTTGTGCATTCCGTTTCCTTGATAAAAGAGACGGGCACCACCTCCCAAAAGGCAGTGGATGCCCGTCAGGGTGGTTTAGGTCTTGGTCAAGCCAAGTGCCGGTACACGGTGTTGGCGAACCCAACTACCATTCGAAAGACGCAAGTCCTTCGATTTTGGGCGCATCGCAGTCCAGCTTCAGATGTTCTGCGCCATTCCTTTTGGCCAACTCAATGAGGGCCGCAAGTTCCGGGTGCTGACTGCGCACTGCTTCGACTTCCGACGTGTGGATGATCCAGCCGTATTCGTGGTAATGCACGTAGCTGATCGCGTCGAATAGCTCAGGCTTCTTATCGCTGGTCGCATCACCCAATGCATCTGCAGTGTGCTTGGGGATGTGGGCAGTGCTGATGTCGAGCATTTTCGTCATGGCACGTTCAACGCCTTGGATGCTCGATCCCGTTTTTTCTGTCATTCCGTTCTCCTGGAGAAGAGACGGACGCCGAACCCGTGATGGGCAGCGATGCCCGTCAGGGTTGGTGATAAAGGACTGGCATGAAGCCAGAAATCGCCGAAGCAATTGGGTCGGATTCTACAGACGTGATCACCGAGTATCAATGGCTGCAAACAGTCCATGGCTCGCCCAAAAAAGGAAACCCCCAGCCATCATTGATGGGCTGGGGGTGTCTTTTTAAGGGGCTTGCGATTTAGTCTTGCTGAGCGGTCAACTCAGACAGGCTTTCCTCTGCTGCCTTTGCGCGGTCCTGGTCGCCCAGGCCTTGTGCGATGGCCAGGCGCAGCCGATAGGCCGCAGCCTGGATGGCTGTGCTTTCCAGTGCACCAGTGGCATCCAGAATGCTGTTGAGGTGCTCGAAAGCGGCATCCGCATTCATCCACTCCTGGGTGCGGCCGGCGCCATCGTCGGGCTTCACCTTGCTCGCATTCACCGCCTCGCGCAGCTTGTTCATGCCCCATGTGGGAGGCATGTTGTCTGCGATGAGTTCGGGATGCGATTCTCGGATCGCCTCCAACACTTGCATGGCCACATCGAGCGGCACTAAGTTTTCCATATTTCCAGGCTCCATTGAGATGGGCACTGCCCCGTGGGGCGGGCCCCTTGGGGTTGAAATGATGCCCGCCCTCCATGCAATACATGGGGTGGCGGGCAGGGTTGCAGGCTAGTTCGCCAGCTCTTGCAGCACATCAGCTACTTCCTCGGACAGATCCGGCCTTTGGGCCGAGATCCATCGTGAAAGTGATGCGCGCGAAACACCGTCGATGTTGTCAGGGCGAACGCTTTCGATGACTCGAAACACATCCACCTTGCGCAACGTTGCGATGCTGTCAGCGGCGATCTTGATGTACAGCTCATGAGTGCGCCCATCGGGACCGCCCTCGCTTGTCACGGCTTCTTCGTCAGAGCGGCGGATGCCACGCTGCAATTCAGCAACAACAAACTTGGGATTGCGCCTCTCGAACCACGCCCAGATTTCTTCGCGGGGAGTGCCCTTGGAGAAATGCAGGAATGGCTCATCGATAGCGCCCTCCTCATCGATGGCCACGTCGCTCAGCTGGTCCCACTTTGCGTACAGGTCGCTCAGTGAGTTGCCAATGAGGGCGTGACCAATTGCGCCGGTTAGGAGCGTCTTGCCTTCCGGGTTGCGCGCCTCAATGGGGGCGCCGAGTGCGAGAGCCATATCAGAAACGCTCGCGAAGTAGGCGAGCCACTGTTCATGGGTCTGGTCGTGGCCGACGCGGTGGGTGAAGTTCTCACCGCTCAGGTTGCCAAACATGATTCCAATCGTGCCGGCATCGCCACGGGCCAGTTCGATGCCGTTCACGAGCACCGTGTAGCGTACGTCGCGGTCCTTGACGGTTTCGGAACGTTGCCGCGATCTGAGGAGGCTTTGCACCTCATCCAAAGCAGCTTGCTTTGCAGCCAGATCCAAGTTCTCGGCCTTGCTGTACAGCCCTTCTTCGATTCCGGACTCAATGTCTTCGATGTGGGATGCGGCGCAGCGCACAAGCGTTGCAAGCGCGCCCATCTTGATTGCGACTGTTTCAGCGTGGTGCTGCTTGGTGTCGCTGACTGCTTCAATGAAATTCGACATACCGTTTCCTTGTTGAAAGAAACGGGCACCAGCCCGAGGGCGAGGTGCCCGTCAGGGTTGATGAAAGATCAGTACGAAAGCACGGGAAGCCGCCTGCTCCGTTCAAACACCCATTGGAAATAGGCGTCATAGGGAACATTGCTTCGAAGGCCTTCGCCGGTTGCGAGCTGAACTCCCGGTGGCACAGGAGCGCTATCACGAACCAAGAACAGCTCACCAGTCTTGCCAGGCTGTGACGGCCTGAAATAAAGGTACAGCGGTTCCAGGGTGCCATTGGAGGCCATTTGCCGAGCAAGGTTTACACCCTGCTTGGCACATCCGGCTACCAAGTCGCGAAATTCGTTGTTTTCCATTTTCCGTTCTCCTATCGAAGAGACGGACACCGACCCCAGAGGGCAACAAGTGCCCGTCAGGGTGGTTAAAAAGCCCCCCCATTCAAAGATGGGTGGCCGCGCACGTCAGTGCTTCAGAATATCCAAGGCATCCTTGCAGAAGCCTGAACGAACCATTGCTGCCACGCCGGCCTCCTGTGCGGCCTTTCGGCTTTCGGGCGTGCTGTTCGTGTTGTGATCGACTACCGAGTTAACACCTGCGTTGTATGCGCGAAGTGCTTCAAGGTAAACAATCACGTCCACAACTCTGGCGTTCGGATGCCGAGCCAAGAGCGCGTCTGCCTCGGGCCCAGTCAACAGAGTTGGCAACCGGGAAAGCAGCGCAGCACTCCATGCACCTCCTACAGACCAGACAAGGCCAGCTTCGCCATCATTGATGGCGAGGGCATAGCGGTTGAGGGCGTTTTGAGCGTAACCACGCGAGGTGGGTTGCTCATTGGAATCCATCATTGTCCTTTTCCTCTTTTGAAAGAGAAGGACACCAGCCCCTTCGGGCAGAGTGCCCATCAGGGTGGTTAAAGAAAGGCTGGAACAAGTCCAGGAATTGCCGGGGCAATGGCTCTGATTCTATGGATTTAACCCCGGTCCTACAACCAATAAAAAAACCACCTGGCCCCATCGGAGCCAAGTGGTTTCTGTTGAACTGTCGAAGGTGACAGAATGGGCTGCTTTCTCTGCTACGCAGTAGCCATCCGAGCCTTGAACCCGAGCCCTGAGAGGTTGAAGTACCGCTTGTCGGCCGTGATAACGCAGATGCTGTCGGGCGACTGGATGTGCGCAACCTTGCACTGCCCAAGGCGTGCGGTTTCCACGATGTCGCCCTTTTGGAGACGCCCCTCATCTTGCAGCTTGACGAGGCGGATGTATCCAGGCTGTACCGCTTCTTGCGGCGCTTTGTTCTCGTTCATGAATTTCTCCAGTGTGAGAGACAGGCGCCGGCCCAAATGGGCAACAGGTGCCCGTCAGGGTTGAAAAAAAACCCACGCCCGACAGATGTCAGAGCGCTGGCGTGATGATGTTCGGCATGTCAGTGTGACCACGCAGTCGCGGATCTTGTCTGGCGAGCCTTTCCTGATTCAGCGGTAGCCAAGGGCTTCGCGTCGGTCCTTCGCGGTCAGAACCATATTGCATTCCCGGAGTTGCTCGTAAGCCTCTCGCGGTACTGCAGCGGTCCATTGCAAGCCGTATTGACGGACAAGCCCTTTGAACTTGTCCATCGCCTGCTCACGCGTCAAAGTCACTTGTTGGCTCATTTCATTTCCTTGTGGGAGGAGATGGGCGCCTGCCCTCACGGGTTGCGCCCCCAGGGTTGATGAAGGTCTCGCGGTCAGTGCCGGCCGGCTCCGAAGCAGTCACGGCAGATTTCAGCCCCATCAGGGCATCCCACCATGTCTGCATCGGTCGCACCGCATTCAACACACGTGCTTTCACTTGCGGGTGTTGGCGGCAGACCAAAACGGCGGCGGAAATCGGAGGTGTCACCCTTCGAGATCCGGTCCAGCAGATATTGGATATCCGCTTTCATCTTCGGCACGCTTTCATTGGAGATGCCACCAGTCCCTGGCTCGAACACCTCGCCGGTTTCTTCCAGGCGCACGCGCCAGTGAGGCCGGGGCTGAGTGGCCCGTACAGCTGCGAACTTGATGCCGCCAATATCGAAAGGCATGGCGGCTTGGGTCTTCGTCTGAGAGGTTGCGTTTTCCATTGTCCGATTCCTTGAAAAAAGAACGGACGCCGCCCTGAACGGGCGATGCGCCCGTCAGGGTGGTTGAGGATTCATCAGGGCATCAGGGGATGCTTGATGAGGTTTACATGCTGGGCACGTGCTCGCGCAGGCTCTTGTCCTTACCGGCCAGACCGAAAACATCGGCTTGCTCCGGGTTGAGAACAGTTTCGAGCGTGACAACGCCTTCCCCAGGCAGTTCAAAGTCGGTCCCCGAAGGGATCGCCGCGTAGAACTCCGCATCACCATCTTCGCCGGCTTCGTTGAGGTGCAAAGCAGCCATGCCGAATGCAGCTAAGCCATGTTCGGCCTGGACTTCGATCTCAAAGAATTGGCGATTCGAGTGTGCGCCCAGGACACGAAATTTCAGACGCGGGGATGCGCCGTGAACATTCGCCGAGGCGGTAGCTTGTTGAGTCATTTCCATCTCCAGAATAGAGATGGACACCGAGCCCCAAGGGGCAGCTGGTGCCCATCAGGGTTGATAAAGAAAGGTTGGCACGAGGCCAAGAATTGCCGAGGCAATTCGTTCATTGTACGGCTGGCGCACGACATGCGCCATCAGCGCGGATCTTGCTACTGGCTACTCCATAGGTATATTCGATGCGGGGCTGTGCCCCAGTGGCCGGATTGCTGCTGGGCGCGAGCGTAAAGACTCACGACCTTGAACAGGCCAGGCTTTGATCACCACCAACGAACTCCGCAGGCGTCTTGCTGCATTTGCCGTTCTCTGGCGCGACGCTTCGAGCGAAAGAGCTGACGAGAAGGTCTTCACGGCTCAGTTTCTGGCCTGCTTTGATGTTCAGGCGCACCACTACACGCGTGAGTTTGAGGTGACGCGGCAAGATGGCTCAACCGGCTACATGGATGCCTTCATCCCGGCCAAGGTCATCATTGAAGCGAAGAGCCTCGGACAAGACCTCGCCAAGGCCCGCCAGCAGGCCGAGGAGTACCGCTGGGGCTGTCCAGCACACCAGCAGCCCCGTTTCGTCTTGCTGCATGACTTTGCACGTTTTGCCCTCTTCGATCTGGTGCAGGATAAGCAGTACGAATGCACGCTGCAGGAGCTGCCCCGCAAGGCCGATTGGTTCCGCTTTCTAGTGGACGATGCGGCGCCTGTCATCGCGGAGGAAACCGAGGCTGATCGCCGTGCCGCCGAGCAGATGGCGGTGCTGCACGATGCGCTGCTGCGCAGCAATTTCACCGGCCGCGACCTTGAGGTGTTCCTGACGCGCCTGTTGTTTTGCCTTTTCGCCGACGACACTGCCATCTTCGGGGACAACGGACAATTCCGGCGCCTGGTGGAAGCCACGCGGGCCGATGGCAAGGATCTGGGATCGCAGCTGTCGGAGCTGTTCGAGGTACTCAATACGCCGGTTGCGCAGCGCAGCACTTTGCTTGATGAGAACCTAGCGGCATTCGCGTACATCAACGGCCGGCTCTTTGCAGATCGAACACGCATCCCGGCGTTCGATAGCCCTTTGCGTTCAATGCTGCTGGGATGCGTCTCGCTCGATTGGTCGCAGATCTCGCCGGCCATCTTCGGGTCGATGTTCCAAGGTGTGCTGGAGCAGCACCAGCCAGACCAAAGCCGCACCGCCAGCCGTCGCGAACTGGGAGCGCACTACACCTCAGAGCGCAATATTCTGCGGGCCATCAATCCGCTTTTCATGGACAAGCTGCGCGCGGAGTTACAGGCTGCGGGCACCAGCCGGGTGAAGCTGCAGGCCCTCTACGACAAGTTGCCTACGTTGCGCATCTTCGACCCGGCGTGTGGCTGCGGGAATTTCCTCGTCATCTCGTACCGGGAGCTGCGCCGGCTGGAGATGGAGCTGATCGCGCGCTTGTTTTCCAAGGGCGGCCAGACCATGGGGCTGCTGGACATCAGCACCTTGAGCCGCGTGAGCGTTGAGCAGATGTATGGCATTGAGCTGGATGAGAGTGCTGCTCACATCGCCCAGGTGGCCATGTGGATCACGGACCACCAGATGAACCTTGAAGCGGCCAGCCGCTTCGGCAGCACCCGTCCCAGCGTGCCACTGGTGCAGAGCCCCCATATCCGCCAGGGCAACGCATTGCGTCTAGATTGGGCCGAGGTGCTCGCGCCCCAGGCCTGTAGCTTCATAGTGGGCAATCCACCGTTCATCGGGCGTCAACACCAAAGCGCCGAACAAAAACAAGACCTCGATATCGTGTATGGCGGGGCCAGGTCAGTTGGGGTGCTTGATTACGTTGCGGCCTGGTATGTCAAGGCAGCACACTACATGCAGGCCAATACGCAGGTGCAAACGGCCTTTGTTTCCACCAACAGTCTGTTTCAGGGCGAGCAGGTAGCAGCACTTTGGAAAGAGCTACTGCCCATGGGGGTACAGATCCATTTTGCACACCGCACCTTCAAATGGGGAAACGAGGGGCGAGGCGTTGCGGCCGTGCACTGTGTCATCGTCGGGTTCAGCCTTGTCTCACCAACCATGGCAGTGCGTGTTTTCGACTACACAGCGGACATCGCCGGCGAAGGCCAAGAAAGCAAAGTCACTCACCTCAATCCCTATCTTGTGGAGGGGCCGGATGTGTACATCGAATCGCGTCGCCAACCCCTTCAGCAAGGAATTCCCGAGGTGCGATTCGGGAGCATGGCGAACGATGGTGGGCATCTTCTTCTCTCGGCTGAGGAAGCGTCCGATATCCGATCTTCGGACCCCGTTGCTGCCCGCTACATCCGCCCATTCTTGGGCGCAGATGAATTCATCAACAACACGCAGCGCTATTGCCTGTGGCTGGCAGATGCAACTTCAGCCGACAAGGCCCATTCGCCCGTGTTGAAAGCCCGCCTCGCCGCTGTTCGTCTTCATCGCAGCAGCAGCTCAAGGTCGTCAACACAGAATCTTGCGAACACACCGCACTTGTTTGGCGAAGTGCGTCAACCAAACACCCGCTACCTACTGATACCTCGACACAGCTCCGAGAATCGTCAGTTCATCCCCATTGGGTATTTCGACCCGAATGTGATCTGCGGAGATGCTAACTCGATGCTCCCAGATGCCACGCTGTACCACTTCGGCATGCTGAGCAGCACCATGCACAACGCCTGGATACGCGCTGTGGCTGGTCGCCTGGAAAGTCGTTACCGCTATTCCAACACCATCGTCTACAACAACTACCCATGGCCCGAAGGGCTCAGCGAGCAGCGGCGTTTGGCGGTAGAAAAGGCGGCTCAGTCGGTTCTGGATGCGCGAGACCTTGAGTTCTCCAGGTGCGCAGCTGCCGGCCAGCATGCAAGCCTGGCACTGCTGTACAACCCGGACACCATGCCTGCTGAGTTGGTGAAGGCCCATGCGGATCTGGATCGCGCAATCGACGCAGCATATGGCTATCGTGGGGCCAAGGATGACGCGTCCCGCGTGGCCTTCCTCTTCAGTCGATACCAGCGGTTGGTCTCGCCCGTGGCCACCTCCTCTGCAGCCCCTGTACCCAGGAAACGACGCGCCCCGGCACCCTGATGCACTGAGCCCCGGCCGCACTCGGGGTCTCCTCGTTTTCAGTGCAATAAGTGACGGTACGCAAAGCTAGCACTGGCGCGGGGGTGGTCTGGGTAGACCGTTGATTTCATTGACTTTCCTGTTCGCTTTGTAAACGGGTATGGTGGCCTCCCACTTTTGAGGTTCACGATGCAGGGTTGGCACACAACGTTTTTGGGGATGCGTGGGCTCCCCCGCGATATCAGCGACTTCGAGATGAAGGCATTTTTCACCTTCGATGGTGCCGAGCGCGACGCAATCAATGCACGCCGAGGTGATTCCCACAAGCTTGGTCTGGCGCTCCATATTGGTTTCCTGCGCATGAGTGGGCGTTTGCTCGGTGCCTTTCGGGTAATTCCAGTA
>NZ_MTBE01000037.1:0-32416 GCF_002916785.1 Diaphorobacter sp. LR2014-1
TGGTTCGCCAGACACCCCAGGTTTCACGTGCACTTCACTCCCACCTCGGCATCCTGGCTGAACCAGGTAGAGCGTTGGTTCGCTACCCTCACTGAGAAGTACATCCGTCGCGGCACGCACAGATCAACAAGACAGCTCGAACAAGCAATCCGCCAATACCTCAAACTCAACAACGCTGATCCAAAACCATTCGTCTGGGCCAAGTCTGCCCAAGACATCCTTGCAAGCGTTGAAAGATTTTGTCTGCGAATTTCTAACTCAGGACACTAGGAATCCGGTGTGCGGTGTGAACAGCAAACCTTTTTGTCAGGAGAAAGATCATGCAACTCGCATCCCGTTTCGCTTCCCATTCCCCGGTACTGCGCAGCGATTACCCGCTGTCCGATGACCAGATTCATCGCGTGGCCCCGTCCATCTTCGCGGACGCGCCGCACGAAAGCCGCTCGCAACGGTACGCCTATATCCCCACCGCCGCCGTGTTGACCGAGCTTCGCAAGGAGGGGTTTCAACCCTTCATGGCGACGCAGACCCGCGTGCGCGATGAAGGCAAGCGCGAGCACACCAAACACATGATCCGGCTGCGCCACGCCAGCCAGATCAACGGCGCGGAAGCCAATGAAATCGTGCTGCTGAACTCGCACGACGGCACCAGCAGCTATCAGATGTTGGCGGGCATGTTCCGCTTCGTTTGCAGCAATGGCCTTGTCTGCGGCGACACCGTGGCGGACGTGCGCGTGCCCCATAAAGGCGATGTGGCCGGGCACGTCATCGAAGGCGCTTATCAAGTGTTGAGCGGCTTCGAGCGCGTGAAGGAGAACCGCGAAGCAATGCGGGCCGTCACGCTCGACGATGGCGAGGCCGAAGTTTTCGCCCGTGCCGCACTGGCCCTCAAGTACGACGACCCGAACAAGCCCGCGCCCGTCACCGAGTCGCAAATCCTGATGCCGCGCCGGTTCGACGACCGCCGCCCCGACCTGTGGAGCGTGTTCAACCGCGCACAGGAGAACTTGACCAAGGGCGGATTGCATGGCCGCAGCGCCAACGGACGCCGCCAGCGCACCCGCCCCGTGCAGTGCATTGATTCCGATGTGCGCCTGAACCGCGCCCTGTGGCTGCTGGCCGATGGCCTGCGCCAGTTGAAAGCCTGATTCCCCCACGGCAAGGGCAGGCAGCAGCCCTTGCCGTCTTTCTCGCTGCTGCATCCCTGAACGATAGGAATTATCACCATGAACGCCATGACCCAAACCGAAGCCCGCGCCGTCAATACCACCGCCGCTGTCCAGCTGGAAGCCGCCGACCCGACCAAGAACCTGATTCTGGTTCCGCTGTCGCGGCTGGTGCTGCGCCCCACCGGCCGCAACGTGCGCAAGGCCCCGCGCATGTCCATCCCCGAACTGGCAGCGAGCATCCAGCGCGTGGGCCTGCTGCAAAACCTGATCGTGATTGCCGCCGCCGATGGCGAGCATTACGAAGTGGTGGCCGGTGGCCGTCGCCTCGCCGCGTTGAAGCTGCTGGCGAAGAAGCGCCGCATCAGCAAGGAATGGGAGGTGCCTTGTCTGCTGGTGGCCGATGGCACCGCCCGCACCGCCAGCCTCACCGAGAACGTGCAGCGCGAAGCCATGCACCCGGCAGACCAGTTTGAAGCGTTCGCGGCGCTGGTGGCCGAAGGCCGACCCATCGAGGATATTGCGGCGGATTTTTCCGTCACGACGCTGGTGGTACAGCGCCGCTTGAAGCTGGCGAACGTCTCGCCGCGCCTGATGGCGGACTACCGGGCCGATGCCGTGAGCCTTGACCAGTTGATGGCCCTGGCCATCACAGACGACCACGCCGCGCAGGAAGCCGCGTTCTACGATGCGCCCCAATGGCAGCGCCAACCGTCCGCGCTGCGCGAACGGCTCACCGAAAGGGAAATCGACGCCTACCGGCATCCGCTGGTGCGCTTCGTCGGGCTGGGCACCTATGAGGCAGCAGGCGGTGGCGTGCGCCGCGACCTGTTCGCGGAAGGCGATGCGGGCGTGTATCTGACCGACGCCGCGCTGCTGGAACGGCTGGCGCAAGACCGGCTGGCGGGCATCGCCGCCACGGTCCGCGCCGAAGGGTGGGCATGGGTGGATGCCACGCCGGGCGTGACCCATGCCGACCTGCACGCTTTCCAGCGTGCCCCGAGGGAGCGGCGCGAACCGACCAAGCGCGAAGCGCAGCGCATTGGGAAGCTGCAAGCCAAGCTGCGCGAACTGGCCGAAGCCGTGGATGCCGCACAGAACGCCGAGGACGAGGACAAGGCCGACGCGCTGCAAGAGGAAGGCGAAGCCCTGGGCGAGCAGTTGCAGGCGCTGGAAGATGGCTTGCAGGACTACAGCCCGAACGTGAAGGCCGCAGCCGGTGCCATCGTCACCATCGACCGCGACGGCGAAGCTGTGATTCATCGCGGGCTGATGCGCGAGGCGGAGGCCAAGGCGCTGCGCACGCTGGAAAGGTTGCGGCAGGGTTTCGGCGGCGAGGATACCGGGAACGACGACGAAGGCGAGGACGATGAAGGGCCCAAGGCCGCTATCTCCGATAGGCTGGCGCAGCGGTTGAGCGCCCACCGCACCGCCGCGCTGCAAATCGAAGTCGCCCGGCATCCGCAGGTGGCGCTGGCGGCGCTGGTGCATGGCATGGTGCAAACCATCTTGCAGGGCAGCCACCACGGCCACGACTTTCCGTTGGGCATGAGCCTGAAAGTGCAAGACCGGCTGGAAGGCATGGCCCCGGACTGGCCGGAATCGCCCGCCGCCGTGGCGCTGCGCGAACTGCAACAGGTAGCCGGTGAAGCCTTGCCGGAGGGCAGCGCCGAACTGTTCGCCGCACTGCTGGCGAAGTCGCAAGACGAACTGGTGCGGCTGCTGGCGGTATGCGTGGCCGTCACAGTGGACGTGGTGACGCCCCGCACCACGCCGTACCAGCCCGGCGCGGAACTGGCGCAGGCCGTGGGCCTCGACATGGCCGCATGGTGGCAACCCTCCGCAGAAGGCTACTTCAAGCACGTTCCGAAAGCGGCGGTTCTGCAAGCCGTGGGCGAGTTCGCGCCGGAACACGTTACCCGGCTGGCGAAGTTGAAGAAGGCCGACATTGCCAGCGAAGCCGAGCGGCTGGCCGACGGCACGGGGTGGATGCCTACCATCTTCAAGCGCGAAGGACCGAAGGAGGAAGGCCCGGAGCATGACGCACCGGAGGATGCCGAAGCAATGGCGGATGAACCCACCGAGGTGCTGGCCGCTTGATCCGTGTCGAAGAAAAGCGCCCCGGCCTCGACCGGGGCGCTTCGCTGGAAAGAGAAGCTCCCATGACCCGCACCACCACCAGCCGCCCGCGCATGGCGACGGTCTATGCGCCTGGCACGGTACGCGCCCGCCAGTGGCACGGCGATGGCGACGTGCGCGGCTACCGTCCGCCCTCGGGTTGGACGGCCCGCGCCGACATCACCGACATTCACCCCATCACGGGCCGCGCCTTAGCGCGCGCCGTATGGTGGATCATCGAGACGAAGGAATAACCGCGATCAACACCGCGCCCAGGCCATTCCGTCCTGGGTGCGGTGAAAGCCAAATCCGGGCGCGGCAGTGGCCGCGCCCGGTGTCAAAGGCCAACAACCGATTCAGAACGCCGCCGCCTTCGCAGTGGCTCAGGCGGCGGCGTTGAAATGCGCGAGCGGCCTGCCCACGCAGCGCGCCAGTCAGGTTGCTGGCGTATGGCTGGCGTCCGTCATGTGCTGCAACTGGAGCACCCCCGCAGCATTTGCACAGGCGGGCACTTGACCGATCCGTAGGAGCAGAACACGCAGCAGTCTCCCGCCTTCGGCCGTAGCAACGCCTTGCACTGTTCGCACTCGTAGAAGAACTGGCAGGCATCGGTCGGCATGGTCTCGTGCCGGGCATGGCCGCAGTGCGGGCAGGTCAGCACCGACTCCAGTGTGGGCGTGCCGGTTGTCATTTGCGCAGCGTCGAAGGGTAGCCCGCGTCGGTGGTCGCCTTCATCCGCGAGACAACCGGGCGGCGTCTGCATCGGTTTTCGTGGATCAACGAATGGAAGGAACTGGCCGATGCCAGCGGCACGCCGCTGGGCATCGAACTGATCCTGCCGGACTGGTTCTATGCCGGCGTGCTCGACGCCGCCCTGGTGCTGACCATCGACCCGGCGTACTTCCGGCTGACCGGCGGCATCGAGCGGTGGCTGTACCGGCTCGTCCGCAAGCACGGCGGCAAGCAGGCATACGGCTGGCAGTTCGACTTCCGCTACCTGCACCAGAAATCCGGCAGCACCGCCAAGCCCTACGACTTCGCCTGCGACCTGCGCGCCCTGGTCGCGCGGCAGTCGCTGCCCGGCTACGTCCTGGGCATCGAGCGGATGCCGGACAACGGCATGGAGCTGCTGACGTTCCGGCCAGTGCCGCATACGGCACGGGGATAACTCCGGGAGAGCCTGTGAATGGTGTCGTGCTATCAGGCGTGCGGGGTATCGTGCTATCAGGCGTGGGACTATCGTGCTATCAGGCGTGCCGATCGGCCGCAAACCCGGGCCAGCATTGGGTTTGCGCGCCCTCTAACTTCCCTAACTTAATTTCTCTAACTTTTAGTAGGGCAACGCCGCTGCGGTGGACAACCACCACGCGGCCAGAAACGGCAGGTAATACCAGCCACCAGCCGACAGGTTTTGCAGACCGATCAAAGCAAGGCTTTCCAGCATGGAGGGCCACGCCATGATCGTCGCTCTGCTCAACCAGAAGGGCGGCGTCGGCAAGACCACGCTCGCCACACACATCGCCGGCGAACTGGCAATGCGTGGCCAGCACGTCATCCTGCTGGATGCCGACCCGCAGGGTTCATCGCTCGACTGGGCGCAGCGCAGAAGTCAGCAAGGCTTGCCACGGCTGTTCAGCGCCGTGGGCCTGGCACGCGAAACGCTGCATCAGGAAGCGCCAGAACTCGCCAGTCGGGCCGATCACGTCGTCATCGACGGGCCGCCGCGCATCGCCGCCTTGGCGCGTTCCGCGCTGCTGGCGGCCGAGCGCGTGCTGATCCCGGTGCAGCCCAGCCCCTATGACCTGTGGGCCAGCGCCGAGATGGTGGCGCTGATCCGAGAGGCGCAAGTCTTTCGGCCTGCGCTGCGCGCGGCCTTTGTCATCAATCGGCGCGTCAGCACCACCGTGATCGGGCGCGAGGCACGCCAGGCGCTCGCCGACCAGCCGCTACCTGCGCTGCGCGCGGAAGTGCATCAGCGCATTGTGTTCGCCGACAGCGTGGCCGCTGGCCGACTCGCCCGCGAAACGGCACCTGACAGCGCCGCCGCACGCGAAATCACCGCCCTGGTGGACGAACTGTTGCGGTGGACGCCATGACCGCAAAGCCGCCACCGAACGGCAAACGCTCGGTCAAGCGCGTCGGCATCGGCGCGCGTCCGCCCGCGAATCCGCACGCCGAGGCGTGGATTCGCCAGGGCGATGCCGATGCGCTGAACAAGGGCGACCTCTACACAGCCCGCCTGACCCTCGACATCACGCCCGCGCTGCGGGCGCGTATCAAGGTGTCGGCCTTCACGCAGGGCGTGACCGTGGCCGACTTGCTGCGCGGCCTGCTGGAGCGGGAGTTTCCCCCGGAGAAGATGCCATGAACGCATCCGCTTTACCTGCGGCGCACGCGGCCACGGCTGCGCCGCTGCGCGCGCCTTCGGTACTTGCTGGCCTCGTCGGCAGCGTGCCGCTGACGCGCGTTTCGCTGGCCTACATCGAACCGCAGTTCAAGCTCTACCTGCGCTTCGGCGAACCGGCACGCATGCTGCGGCTCGACCGCTGGCGGCGCTGCGCGGTGTTCCTGCCGGGCGCGATGTTCTGCCGCATTCGCTGGCAGGCCAACGACTACGGAACGATCCGCTGGCAGCTCATGGTGATGCAGGCTGGCACGCCGCTGGACGACGTGCAGCGCATCCCCGGCGTGCGGCCCGGCGCACGCCTGCTGCTGCACGCCGAAGGCGAGAACGCGGTGCGTGCCGTGCTCGAACGCATCGACGGCATCGGCGCGCAGGGCATCGCCGCCATCGACGTTTCGCCCGCGTACTGGCGCACGCTGGGCAACCGTCTGGCGGCCCGTCTGCCGCTGCCCGAATACACCGCCGAGCGGCACGCCGCTTGGCTGACCGGGAGGGCGCTGCCATGACGGTCCATTCCACTGTCGCACGCACGCCCGAAGCCGCGCCGCATCCTCGCTCGCGCCTGCGCGCTCGCATCGTGCTGGCTGGCCTGTCCGCCTGCGGCCTCGCTGCGCTGGCCTGGGCGGCGTTCGTGCAGCCGCTGCCGCGCCTGATCTACAACCCGTCCGACAGCGTGCCGGTCGGCTGGTATCGCGTGAAGCCGCTCGACCATCGGGCCACCTCGCTGCCACGTTCCTTGTCCGTGGGCAGCATCGTCTTGACCCTATTGCCTGCCGACGCTGCCGCGCTCGCTGCGCAGCGCGGCTACCTGCCGGCACACGTTCCGCTGCTCAAACGTGTGGGCGCGGTCGCGCCGCAACACGTCTGCATCGTCGCCGGTCAGGTACGCATCGACGGCGTGCCTACGGCCGCCGCGCTGCCTGCTGATCGGCTGGGCCGGCCGCTGCCATCCTGGCCGCATTGCCGCCCGCTGGCCGAGGGCGAGCTGTTCCTATTGAGCGTGACCAATCCGGCATCGTTCGACAGCCGCTATTTCGGGCCGGTCAGCGCATCCGTCCTGATCGGCGTCGCGCATCCGGTCTGGCTGGAGACACGCTCATGATGGCCGCCGATTCGCTGCACGTCACCGTGCATCTCATCGTGCCATCTGGCATGTCGTTCTGGATGCTGTTGCCATGTCGTCGCGCGTGCAGCGCGAACGCATCCGCGCCGCGCTTCGCGCAACATCCGGCGCAGCCGTCCAATGTGCAGGCGTCTTGCCTCGAACGCGCCCGGCCTGCGGCCATTGGCGCGCTCGCCGGCGCGCTAGCTGCAAGCAGCACAGCGCCGCCGGACCGCCGACACCCGGAGCGACAGCGAAGGGCAAAGGCGGAAGGCAAGACAAAAGGGGGCGACACCTGGCCGCCCGCAAAGCCAGTCTGCACGTGGGGGTGGCGCGGCACGGGGCGGCTTCGCCGCCGTGCCGCGTGGGGCGCGTGGCCCGCACCAATGCAGGCATGTCCGCGTGCTTCGCACGACCGGACACGCCGGGGCTTGCAGGGAGCGCGGCCATGACCGACCGCCGCGACGATGATTTCCGCATCCGCCCCAGCGCCCCGAAGAATCGGGGCCAAGGCTTCGTCTCCAAGGTGCTCAAGCAGACCGGCAAGGCCAGCAGCGGCAAGTCTTCGGTGCGCCGTCCCGGAGGAGCCGGCAAGGGTGCCGGAACCGGCCAGCGGCCCGGCTCGCGCCTGGGGCGCGGCCACACGGCCGCGCGCTTCGCGGGCGCAAAGCTGACGCCCATGTCGCGGCGCGTGACCATCAAGACGCTGCTGGTCAATCAACGCCAGGCCAGCCCGCAGTCGCTCGCCAAGCACCTGCGCTACATCGAGCGCGACGGCGTGGGCCGCGATGGCGAGCCGGGCCGGGCCTACGGGTCGCAGACCGACGAAGCCGACCTCGATGCGTTCAAAGAACGCTGCCAGGACGACCGGCACCATTTCCGCTTCATCCTCTCGCCCGAGGATGGCGCCGAGCTGGAAGACCTGCGCACCTACACCCGGCACCTGATGGGCCGCATGGAAGCCGACCTTGGCACGAGCCTCGATTGGGTGGCCGTCAACCACTGGAATACCGACAACCCACACACGCACATCGTCGTGCGCGGGCGCGACGACACAAGCAAAGACCTCATCATCGCGGGCGACTACATCGCCGATGGCTTCCGCCATCGGGCCGCCGAGCTAGCGACCGAATGGCTGGGGCCGCGCACCGAGCTGGAGATCCAGCAAACCTTGCAGCGCGAGGTAGAACAGGAACGGTGGACGAGTCTCGACCGTACCCTGCAACGCGAGGCTGACGACGATGGCCGCGTGCAGATCGAACGCTTCAACGAACCCCGGCTGCAACGCCAGCGCCTGCTGCTGATCGGTCGCCTGCAGCGCTTGCAGCGCCTGGGCCTGGCCGACGAGATGCAGCCCGGAACCTGGGCCGTCCATGCCGATGCTGAAAAGACCTTACGCGCCCTGGGCGAACGCGGCGACATCATCCGCACCATGCAGCGGGCCATGCGCGGCGAGCCGCGCGAGCTGGCGGTGTTCGAGCCAGGCGACGACGGCCGAACCATCCTCGGCCGCGTGGCCGCGAAGGGGCTGGCCGACGAGCTGCGCGACCGCGGCTATCTGGTGATCGACGGCGTGGACGGCAAGGCCCACTACGTCGCACTCAATGCCCGCGACGAGCTGGCGAACTATCCCACCGGCGCCGTGGTGGAGGTGAAGGGATCGGCCGACGTGCGCGCGGCCGACAAGAACATCGCCGCGCTGGCGGGCGATGGCCTGTACCGCACCGATCATCACTTCGCCATCGCGCAAGGTCAGGCCACGCCCGACCGCGACCCGCACGAAGTCGTGGCGGTCCACGTCCGGCGCCTGGAAGCCCTGCGCCGAGCGGGCATCGTGGAGCGCGTGGCAGAGGGGCTATGGAAGGTGCCGGACGACCTGCCCGAGCGTAGCCGCCAGTACGACGCGCAGCGCCTGGGCGGCGTGGCCGTGGAGCTGAAATCGCACATACCCATCGAGCGGCAGGCCCGCGTGATCGGCGCCACCTGGCTCGACCAGCAACTGATCGGCGGCGGCAAGGGCCTAGGCGACCTGGGCTTTGGCGGCGAGGCCAAGCAGGCGATGCAGCAACGCGCCGACTTCCTGGCCGAACAGGGGCTGGCCGAGCGGCGGGGGCAGCGGGTGATCCTGGCACGCAACCTGCTGGGCACGTTGCGCAACCGGGAACTGGCGCAGGTTGCCCAGGACATTGCCGCCGAAACCGGCCTGGCGCACCGCCCCACGGCAGACGGGCAGCGTGTGGCCGGCATCTACCGGCGCTCGGTCATGCTCGCCAGCGGACGCTACGCCGTACTCGATGACGGCATGGGATTTAGCTTGGTGCCGTGGCGGTCGGTGATTGAACAGCGGCTGGGGCGGCAGATCGCCGCGACGGTGCGCAGCGGTGGGGTTTCATGGGAAATTGGGCGGCGGCCTGGGCTGTCCCGAGGCTAGTCAGGCCGACCCCAACGATCCCATAAAATGGATTCAACGCAGTCCACTGCAATCCCAACTGGGGGGCCATCAACCCCGGGAGTAGAAACGCAGGCGAGCATTGCGTTCGGCAGGCGATTCGTTCTGCAATTCGTTGATCACCTGTGCTCGCGTCTTGCCAGAGCCTGCGTCGGGTGTGGGTGTGCCGATCGGGTAATTACTTTCACCGTAGGAAAGGCGGCCTTGCTGCATGGCAGCCTTGGTTTCCGCAATCACCTGTGCTCGCGTCTTGCCAGAGCCTGCATCGGGTGTGGGCGTGCCGATCGGGTAATTACTTTCACCGTAGGAAAGGCGGCCTTGTTGCATGGCAGCCTTGGTTTCTGCAATCACCTGTGCTCGTGTCTTCTCGCTCTTGAAGTGCTCCGGGTGAACGATGACTCCGGTTTCGTTGTTGGCAGGGTGCTCGTATGCGGCCGAAGCC
This sequence comes from Diaphorobacter sp. LR2014-1, assembly GCF_002916785.1. NCBI lineage: Bacteria > Pseudomonadati > Pseudomonadota > Betaproteobacteria > Burkholderiales > Comamonadaceae > Diaphorobacter > Diaphorobacter sp. LR2014-1. Next base: position 9,682 of record NZ_MTBE01000037.1, read on the forward strand.
ATCCCCGGAAGGCCCAGGGCGGCCACTGCGGCCGCGGCGGCGATCATGGAGGAGAGGGAGAGGCGTTGTTGGGTCATGGTCAAAGCTCCTGACGAGGTTGGATGAAACTTGCATCTCTAATGCCTTGGGCGGGCGTTGAGGAGATGTGTTCATGGTAGAAACCCCTACCCAACAGAACCCAGACAACCCGATGACATTGTTGTCAGCTTCGGGGCTTGGCAACGCGATGCGGAAACACCAGAGCGAAGCAGGTTCGCCCCCTGGCCCGAGGTCGCCGTGACCTGGCCGGCATGGGCCTCGGCGATGGCCCGCGTGATGGGCACACCCAGCCCGGAGCCGTCGGAATCCGGATGGGCCCTGGAAGCATCGGCGCGGTAGAAGCGGTTGAACAGCCGGGGCAGGGTCTTGGCATCGATGTCGGCGCCGGTGCTTTCCACGGCTATTGGCCTATAGGCGCATTCCGTTGGATGAAGTTCTGCGCTTCCCATTGGCATTGGGTGACCCGGCAAACTGCGAAGGGTACGCGCGCCAAGTGGATCACTTCCAGCGCCAACAGACCGCGCTGGAACCGTTGATCGCGCACCGGGTGGCGACATTCGATGTCATGATGACACTGGTTTCCGTAGGGCTGGCCCTGGGACTGGTAGGCGCTGCGCGCATTGCATCCAGCCGCAGCAGTGAGGCCGGTATGCCGGGCATGGCTTGACAAAATCAACGTCGAGTTTTGACGGTGCCATTTCAAACCCTGAAGTCAACGCAATGTCAAGCAGATGTGCTGCAACCGACTCTAGCCCTTGGCCGAACCGCGATGACTGGCCCAGATGGCGACAGTCTATGCGCCGCTGTACCCCTCAGTGCGCGCCATGCACATGACGTCGCCTAGCTAGCTCCGGCCCCGCCGCAGCCGCGGTGTCGAGGCCACTGAGGATGCCGCATTCGGTGACCGCATGCGGTGCGATGCAGCGCGCGCGCAACGCCTTGAGGTCTGCCTCAAGCGCGCGAAGTTCCCGGATGCGCTGCGCGACGTGGCCGATGTGTTCGTCGAGCAACGTGTTGATGTCGCCACAATCCTGCGCGGGTGATTCCCGCAGCGCGAGCAGCGCGCGGATTTCGTCGAGGGTCATGTCGAGGTTGCGGCACTGCCGGACAAATGCCAGCCGCTCGACATGGACCGGCAAGTACATACGGTAGTTGTTTTCGGCACGCGCCGGAGGCGGCAGCAGACCTTCGCGCTCGTAGAAGCGGATGGTTTCAACGGGCGTTCCCGTGGCTTCGGCCAAGATTCCAATCTTCATCAGCAGCCCCTTTCCGCCTGTCTTCAAGGCAGTATGGGCTTGACTCTACACCGACTACAGGGTTTGCAATATGGGAAAGGTTAAAGGATCGTCCATGAAAAACACTCACACTGACCAAGATTATGCGGACGCTCGCAGCAACGATTGCTGCGGCGCCTGCTCCATCGACACGGCACCTATTTCCCGTGTTCCGACCGCCACGCGCGGCCGCAGTTTTCGTATCGCCACGATGGATTGCGCGGCGGAAGAGTCGGAAATCCGCCGAGCTCTCGACGGAGTTCCAGGTATCCGTGGGCTGCGCTTTCAACTCGGCCAGCGGATGCTGACCGTCGATGCTGACGAACCGTCCATTGCGCCAGCGCTGGAGGCCATTCGCAAGGTGGGGTTTGACCCCCAGCCGGTCGTTGCGGCAGGCGCAGGACAGGTGCATTCGGAGGAAGGCGGCCACGATCACGAAGGCGTCCGAGGCCAATTGCCCAAGCTGGCTGCCGCGCTGATCATGGCCATCGCTGCCGAGTTGATCGGGTATTTCGCACCGGAGACCGCAATCTGGCGCGCCGCTGGCCTCGCCGTGGCGGCGGTAGCGATCTGGCTAGCCGGCTTTGATGTCTACAAGAAGGGACTGACGGCCCTGCGGCATGGTCGCCTGAACATCAATGCGCTGATGACTGTCGCGGTGACAGGCGCGTTTGCGATCGGCCAGTGGCCCGAGGCTGCGATGGTGATGGCGCTGTATGCCATCGCTGAGGCGATCGAGGCGCGGGCAGTCGATCGCGCGCGCAATGCGATCAAGGGCCTGTTGGAGATGGCGCCTGAGCAGGCATCGGTGAGGCAAGTCGATGGCAGTTGGACTACCCTGCCGGTGGCCGAGATCGCCGTCAGTGCAGTGCTGCGCGTGAAACCCGGTGAGCGCGTGCCAATGGATGGTGTGGTGCGCTCCGGTCAGACGAGCATTAACCAGGCCCCTGTCACCGGCGAGAGTATTCCTGTCGACAAGACGGCTGGCGATACCGTCTTTGCAGGCACGATCAACGAGTCGGGCACTTTCGAGTTCGAAGTCACGGCCCTCGCATCGGAATCAACGCTTGCGCGCATCATCCACGCTGTCGAAGTAGCGCAATCGACGCGCGCGCCTACGCAGGGCTTCGTCGACCGGTTCGCGGCTGTCTATACGCCAGCCATCTTCGTGCTCGCGCTGGCGGTCGCGTTGCTCGGACCATGGCTGCTGGACTGGACCTGGATGCAGGCCATCTACAAGGCGCTCGTGCTGCTGGTCATTGCCTGTCCGTGTGCGTTGGTGATCTCGACACCGGTGACTATTGTCAGTGGGCTCGCGGCAGCCGCCCGCCGCGGCATTCTCATCAAAGGAGGTATTTACCTTGAAGAGGCGCGCAAGCTCAAGGCGATTGCGCTGGACAAGACCGGCACGATCACCGAGGGCAAGCCGAGGCTGGTGGACTGGGCCGTCGTCGATTCGCAGACGGAGTCGGCGGACGCGGAACACGTCGCCGTGGTGTTGGCCAGCCATTCCGACCATCCAGTCTCGCGCGCGATCGCGGCCGGACTGAAGCCGAATGGCGTCGAAGCGAAGAATTTCACGGCGCTGGCGGGGCGCGGTGCACAAGCAGAGGTCAGCGGCGTGAGCTATGTGCTCGGCAACCACCGTTTGATCGAAGAGCGCGGACAGTGCTCACCGGCGCTGGAGGAACGGCTGAAGCAGCACGAAGAGGCAGGCCGAACCGTCACGCTGTTGGCCAGTCCGGAGCGGGTCATCGCGTTGTTTGCCGTCGCTGACACCATCAAGCCTTCGTCTCGTGAGGCGGTCGCATCGCTGCAAGCGCTGGGCATCACTCCCGTCATGCTGACAGGCGACAACCAAGCCACGGCCACGGCTGTAGCACACGAAGCCGGCATCGAGCAGGCACGCGGCAATCTACTGCCCGAGGACAAGCTGGAAGCCATCAGGGCCTTGCAGCGAGACCTGGGGCCGACCGCGATGACCGGCGACGGCATCAACGACGCGCCCGCGCTGGCCCAGGCCGACATCGGCGTGGCGATGGGTGCGGCCGGAACCGACACAGCAATGGAAGCAGCCGACGTGGTCGTGATGAACGACGACCTGCGACGCATTGCCGAGACAGTGAAGCTCTCGCGATCGACGCACGCGGTGTTGTGGCAGAACATCACGCTGGCGCTTGGTATCAAGGCCGTCTTCCTCGTGCTTGCCCTTTTTGGCGGAGCAACGATGTGGATGGCCGTCTTCGCCGATATGGGAGCCAGCCTGCTGGTTGTGCTCAACGGGTTGCGGCTTCTGGGTGCGGTGCAGAAGGCTTGAAAGGGTCAGGCACCGTGAGTCCGATGGACGTGACGCCACCGTTTGATTCCGCCACGGTCCGCCCTCCGTGCATGCGAGCGATGGCGGCCACGATGGCCAAGCCCAGTCCGTGATTGCGGGCGGCGTTCGACCGCGCTGCATCCGCCCGGTAGAAGCGGTGGAACAGGTAGGGTAGATGTTCAGTCGGAATGGTGTGACCTTGGTTCACCACCCGTAGGGCCACCTCGTCGTCCAGCCGGTCGATCTGCACCAAGATGGTGCTGCGCTGATGCGCGTGCCGGGTTGCGTTGCCGATCAGGTTGGATAGCGCGCGCTGCAGCAGGCGCACGTCGGCCGTGCATGTGGCATCGCCGTCGATACGGACTTGAAGACCGGCTTCCTCGATGGCCGCCTCGTGCAAGTCCACCACCGCGCCCGCAACATCGGCCAGGCTGTCGACGTGTTCGCGGCGGGCCTCGGCTCCGCGGTCGGCCTGCGACAGGAAGAGCATGTCCTGCACGATCATCGACATGCGCTGGAGGTCTTCGAGATGCGAACCCAGTACATCCCGAAGCGCGTCGGCGTCGCGTGCCTTGCGCAAAGCGATCTCGGTGCCTCCCATCAAGGTTGCTAACGGCGTGAACAGTTCATGGGCAACATCGGCATTGAATGCTTCCAATTGTTCATAGGCCTTGTGCAGACGCTTCAGCAACTCATTGACATGGGCCACCAGCGGAACCAGTTCGTCGGGTTGAGCGGAGCCATCCAGAGGCTGGTGCAGGGTATCGGCCTCCAGTGCTTGGATTTGTGCCGAAAGATCGTGTACTGGACGCAGCCCGATTTGCACCAGCGTGAATCCACCGACGGCAATCACCACTGTCCCAGCAAGCGCCGCCGTGACCAGCGTGCGGGCTAAGCGCTCAAGCACGCGATCGTCCTCGCTGGCGTCCAGGATCAGCACCGCCTGGATGGAGGTGGTGCCGTTCGTGGCCTCGAACCGCATGTCGATCGTGCGGTGATCCATTGGAACGGCTGAACTGGCATAAAGAACACTGCCGTCGGCACCGCTCAGGATCACCATCACGTCCTGCTGGCCGACCATGGCGTCATTGAGCTTGTGCGTAAGCGTGTCGTTGTCCAACTCTCCCGCCTCGGCAATGAGATGGCTCACTTGGAGCTGCTTCTGCCGCAGCGTGTCCATCTGCCGCTCCTTGAAACTCAGTGCGGTGACGGTGTAGACGCCCAAGCAGATCAAGGCGAGTCCGGCCAGCGTAAGAAAGGCGAGCCAGCGGGCAAGCCGCCGTCCTAGTGATCCGGCAGGCCGCAGTCTCACGGCTGACGATCTTCGAGCATGTAGCCCATGCCACGGACTGTGTGCAGCAGCGGACGCTCGAAGGGCAGGTCGAGCTTGTTCCGCAGCCGACGCACAGCAACATCGATCACGTTCGTGCCGTAGTCGAAGTTCACGTCCCACACCTGCTCGGCGATCTCTGTGCGCGACAGTACCTCACCCTTGCGGCGCAAGAGTAGCGTCAGCAGTTGGAACTCCTTTGCCGACAGGTCGATGCGCTGGCCGGCCCGAGTAGCGCGCCGCCGCGCCAGGTCCACCTGCAAGTCCCCCAGGCACAGCACCAGCGCATCGGGTGCGGGCGCAGTGCCAGCAACGCGGCGCAGCAGCACCTCGATGCGTGCCACCAGTTCGGAAAAGGCGAACGGCTTAACGAGGTAGTCGTCCGCTCCCGTCTTCAGTCCGCGCACGCGATCCTCGATACGATGACGGGCCGTCAACATGATCACCGGCGTCTGCTTGCTCTGCCGCAGTGCAGCCAGCAAGCCGAAGCCATCGATGCCCGGCAGCATGGTGTCGAGAACGATCAGGTCGTAGTGGCCGTCAGAGGCCATGTGGAGGCCATCGATGCCGTTGGCAGCCACATCGATCACATAGCCTTCTTCAGAGAGTCCCTTGCGAAGATAGTCCGCGAGCTTGGCTTCGTCTTCCACGATCAGCAGCTTCATGCGCAGCGTTCCTGCTGCGGTCTCTCGCAACCTGTCCAAATTGTCATCTGCACGTTTTACTCCCGTTCGGTGCCGGTTCTTACATTGTGCTCATGCCTTCGGGCATATCGATTTTCTGCAAATCACACTGGAAAGGACCATGCAATGAAACTGACCCATCTTGTCGCCATGAAAGCCATTATCCTGGCCACGGCACTGCCCATGGCGGCCCAGGCCGATTCGCTCTGGCACCCCGCGTCCAATGAGCAGGGCTTCACGTATCACCCCGATCATTTCAAGAGTACCAAGACCCGTGCCCAGGTGCTGGCCGAGGTCGAGGCAGCCCGCAAGGACGGTACGCTCACGCTGATGCAACGTGGACTGCCGGTGCCCATCAAGAGTTCCGCAGCACCGAAGACGCGCCAACAGGTTGTCGATGAGATGCGCAGCGAATCACCAGAAGCGCGGCGTGCGCGGCTCGAAATGTATTCCGGCGGTTGACACTGCTGCCAATACCCTGCGCTGCCGTGCCCCTCGTGTCGCTTCGTTGCGTCAAGCGACCACAGCTATTCGAATATAGAAGCGGTCCTTATTTCATTCTGGATGAACCCGCGAGGAGGCACGCTACGCGCAGAGGACTCTGAAACAAACCCAAGCAGCGAGGAATGGCGGATTGAAGCCTGTAGCTGCTACACTGTTACCCCTATGCGCAAATGGCTGGCTATCGTCTTGCTGGTGTTCTTGCCGCTCCAATTCAGTTGGGCGGCTGTGGCCAGTTATTGCCAGCATGAAACCGGGGCTGCGGCCAAGCACTTCGGCCACCATGCGCACCAGCACAAGGCGGCCGACGGCAAGGACGCCAGCCCTGATCCGGCCAAGACCCTGGGCGGCGATCCTGATTGCCCGTCCTGTCATGCCGGGTGCTTCTCGGTCTTGTCAGGGGATGTCAAGCTGGCGTCGTCGATCAGCCCGTCCCTGGATACGGCGTACCACCCGGAGAGCCTTGCCGCGCCTCCACCCGAACGTTTAGAGCGCCCTCGGTGGCGTGCCCTCGCCTGATCGGCGGGGAGCGCGTTCCTTTCTCTTCGTCCTCACCCCTGCCGTCGCGCATGGCGCGCTACGGTATCCAGCCGGCTTCGTGCGGCTGATGTGACGACGTTGCTGGCGATCATCTGGATCGCCCCCCGCCGATTCCCTTGTGTATTTCAAATCACTGGAGAATCGGATGCTGAAGGATATTCACAATTACAACGCGAGGGCGGTTGCGGCAGGCTTGCTCCTTGCGCTCATGACGGGGACGGCTTTCGCTCAGTTATTGCCGACGGCACCAGCTCTTGGGCAGAGCGCCAACGGCGTAGAGCAGATTGAAGCAGCAACGCCCCTGACCCTGCAAAAGGCCGTCGCGCTGGCTTTGGAGGCGAATCTTGACCTGACTGTCGCCCAACGGGAGATCGAGGCCGTGGAGGGCCAGGTAATTCAGGGACGAGTACGTCCTAATCCCGAGCTGGCGTACTCGCTCGAAGACCAACGCACGCCAACCCGCACGCAAAGCGTCCAGATCAATCTGCCCATCGAGCTGGGGGGCAAGCGCGCTGCCCGCATTGCCGCGGCAGAGCGAGGGCGTGACGTCGCAGTTGAAGAACTGAACACGCGGCGCGTCGAAATTCGCGCCGCTGTGGTTGCCGCCTTCTTTGAGGCGCTGGCCGCCCAGGATCGCACGGCCTTAGCCCAGGACAGCGTTGACCTGGCCAGGCAAGCGACGGATGCCGTTGCCAAGCGCGTGACGGCGGGCAAGGTGTCCCCGGTCGAAGAAACCAAGGCTCGGGTGGCCGAAGCCGGCGTGCGGGTTGAACTGGCACAGGCGCAGAGCGAACAACGCAGTGCCCGCGCGCGGCTGGCTAGTTTGCTCGGGGCCAACCCGCCGCGTTTCACCCAGGTAGCGGGCAGCGTGGATGATCTTCCCAACGTCCCTTCGCTGGATGACATCCAGCAGCGCCTGTCGGCCTCTTCGGCACTGCGCCGGGCGCAGTTGGAGATCGAACGTCGCCGGTCGCTGGCCGACGTGGAGCGCAGCAAGCAGACGCCCGATGTCACGGTCAGCCTGGGCGTGAAGCGTCCGAACGAGTTAGCGCGCAATCAGTTAATGCTCGGCATTTCCGTGCCGCTGCCTTTGTTCGACCGCAATCAGGGCAATCTGCTGGAAGCGTTGAAGCGTGAAGACAAGGCGAGGGATGAACTTCAGGCGTTGAATCTGCGCCTCAGCACAGAGGTGTTGCAAGCCCGCGAGCGGCTGGCGTCGGTTCGCGGCGAGATCGACGTATTGCAGCGAGAGGTGCTGCCAGGGGCCAAGAGCGCCTATGACGCGGCCACCGTGGGCTTTGGTTACGGCAAGTTCAACTTTCTGGAAGTGCTGGACGCGCAACGCACCTACTTTGCCGCCAAGTCCCAATACCTCAAGGCGCTCGCCGATGCGCACCGCGCGGCGGCGGACATGGATCGCGTGATCGGCGCATCCGAATCCACGACCACCCTGCCTGCAAACAAGGAATGAACATGAAACCCGAAACGAACAAACTGAACGTCAGCAAGAAGCAGTGGTTTGCCATCGCCGTGATCGCCGCAGTGGGCATAGGACTGGGCAGCGCCATTCTCGGCGGCAAGACGGATAAGAGCGCTGAGGGTGAGGGTCACGGCAGCCACGTGGAAGCCAAGGCCCACAGTGATGGTGAGCATCATGGCAAGACGGGCGCAGACTCCCACGAGGACGACAAAGGCCATGCGGACGGCGAGCACCACGAGGGGTCAAGCAAGGGGCCGCATGGCGGCAAGCTGTTCAAAGAAGGGGACTTCGGATTGGAAGCCTTACTCGCTGAGGACGGCGGCGAACCACGCCTGCGAATCTGGCTCTACGAAAGGGAAAAGGCGCTAGCCAGCAGCGCCGCCAAGGTTAGCGCTACCGTTACACGCCTGACTGGGGAAAAGCAGGCGCTCAACTTCACTCCCGACAAGGACAGCCTGTTGAGTCGAGAGATTGTCCCGGAACCTCATGCGTTCGAGATCAGCATCGTGGCTCAGACGGCCAACGCGCCTTTCACGTTCAGCTTCAGCCAGGAGGAAGGAAAAGTCGAACTCAGCGATGCGCAAATCAAGGCTGCATCCATCGGCATTGACACCGCAGGGGCTGCAAGCATCAAGTCTGCCCTGCAATTGCCGGGTGAGATTAGGCTGAATGAAGACCGCACCTCGCACGTTGTTCCGCGCATTGCGGGTGTTGTCGAAAGTGTGCAGGCCAGTTTGGGGCAAACGGTCAAGAAGGGGCAGGTGCTCGCCGTTATCGCCAGCCCTGCCGCATCCGAGCAGCGCAGCGAGTTGCAGACGGCGCAAAAGCGGCTGGCCTTGGCCCAGACAACTTTTGAACGCGAGAAGCGGCTGTGGGAACAGAAGATTTCCGCCGAGCAGGACTACCTGCAAGCCGGCCAGGCGCTGAACGAGGCGCAGGTCGCCGTAGCCAACGCGCAGCAGAAGCTGTCGGCCGTGGGCTTGGCCCCAGGTTCCTCGGGCGGGCTGAACCGCTTCGAGCTGCGTGCGCCCTTCGATGGCATGGTGATTGAAAAGCACCTCAGCCTGGGCGAGGCCGTCAAGGAAGACGCCGCCGTGTTCACGGTGTCCGACCTGGGCCAGGTCTGGGCAGAGATCAACGTGCCCGCCAAGGATTTGCCGCTGGTCAGAGTGGGTGAAAAGGTCAGCATCAAAGCCACGGCATTCGATGCCAGCGCGCAAGGGACCATCACTTTCGTGGGTGCGCTGATCGGCGAACAAACCCGCATGGCCAAGGCTCGTGTGGTCTTGGCCAATCCCCAGGGCGCGTGGCGTCCCGGCCTGTTCGTCAATGTGGAAGTGATTGCGTCCGAAACCGCCGTGACAGTCAGCGTGGCTAGCGACGCTATTCAGAGCGTGGGGGACAAGCCGGTCGTTTTCGTCAAGGTGAAGGACGGCTTTGTGGCCCAGCCTGTGCAGTTGGGCCGCAGCGATGGCAAGCGGGTCGAGGTACTGCAAGGTCTTCAAGCAGGTGCGGCATATGCGGCCGCAGGCAGTTTCGTCGTGAAGTCTGAACTCGGCAAAGCCTCTGCCGAGCACACCCATTGATGCCGGAGCTACGCCCATGTTTGAAAAACTTATTCGCGCGGCCATCGAGCACCGATGGCTAGTGCTGTTAGCTGCCATTGGCATGGCCGCCGTCGGCGTGTTCAGCTACCAGAAGTTGCCCATCGACGCCGTGCCGGACATCACCAACGTCCAAGTGCAGATCAATACCCAGGCGCCGGGCTATTCACCGTTGGAGACCGAGCAACGGGTGACCTACCCCATTGAAACCGTGATGGCGGGCCTGCCCAACCTGGAGCAAACCCGCTCTCTTTCGCGCTATGGCCTCTCGCAAGTGACCGTGATCTTCGAGGACGGCACCGACATTTACTTTGCGCGCCAGTTGGTCAATGAGCGCATCCAGGAAGCACGGGATAAATTGCCGGTCGGCATCACACCTGCGCTGGGGCCGATCTCCACCGGCCTGGGGGAGATTTACCTGTGGACGGTCGAGGCGAAGGACGGTGCGAAGAAACCCGACGGCATGCCCTACACGGCAACAGACCTGCGCGAGATTCAGGATTGGATCATCAAGCCGCAGTTGCGCAACGTGCCCGGTGTGACTGAAATCAACTCGATTGGCGGTTATGCCAAGGAGTATCAGATCGCACCTATACCCGCTCGCTTGGCTTCGCTCGGCGTTACCCTGCAAGACATCGTGACGGCACTGGATCGCAACAACGGCAACGTGGGTGCGGGCTATATCGAGAAGCGCGGCGAACAGTACCTGATCCGTGCGCCTGGGCAAGTCAAGACCCTGGAGGACATTGGCAACGTTATCCTCAGCAGTGCGGGCGGCGTGCCGATACGGGTGCGTGACGTGGCGGACGTGGGGCTGGGGCGTGAACTGCGCACCGGCGCGGCCACGGACAACGGCCGCGAGGTGGTGCTGGGCACTGTGTTCATGCTCATCGGCCAGAACAGCCGTACGGTTTCGCAGGCCGTGGACAAGAAGATGGTGGAGATCAACCGCAGCTTGCCCGAGGGCGTGCATGCGGTGACGGTCTACGACCGCACTGTGCTGGTGGACAAGGCCATCGCCACGGTGAAGAAGAATCTGCTGGAAGGCGCGATCCTGGTGATCGTGATCCTGTTCCTGTTCCTGGGCAATATCCGCGCGGCCATCATCACGGCGACGGTGATTCCCTTGTCGATGCTGTTCACCTTCACTGGCATGGTGCATTACAAGGTGAGCGCCAACCTGATGAGCCTCGGGGCGCTGGACTTCGGCATCATCATCGACGGAGCGGTGGTGATCGTCGAGAACTGCGTGCGACGCTTGGCCCATGCACAGGCGCACTACGGCAGACCGTTGACGCGGGCGGAACGCTTTCACGAGGTGTTCCTGGCATCGAAGGAATCACGCCGCGCGCTGCTGTTCGGGCAACTCATCATCATGGTGGTCTACCTGCCCATCTTCGCCCTGACGGGGGTGGAAGGGAAGATGTTCCACCCGATGGCGTTCACGGTGGTGGCCGCGCTGGTGGGGGCCATGATCCTGTCGGTGACTTTCATTCCGGCAGCGGTCGCCCTATTCATCGGCCACCGGGTCAGCGAGACAGAGAACTTCCTGGTCGTGCAGGCCAAGCGCTGGTATGGCCCGCTGCTGGATCGCGTGATGACGGCTAAAGCGGTGGTGCTCACGGCAGCCGCCGTGGCAGTGGTGCTGTGTGGCCTGATCGCCACCCGTATGGGCAGCGAGTTCGTGCCCAGCCTGAACGAAGGCGATTTCGCCATCCAGGCCCTGCGCATTCCTGGCACCAGCCTATCGCAATCGGTCGCGATGCAGCAGCGCCTGGAAGCGACGCTGAAGGCTAAGTTCCCCGAGATCGACCGCGTTTTCGCGCGCACCGGCACGGCTGAAATCGCGTCCGACCCCATGCCGCCGAACATTTCCGACGGCTACATCATGCTCAAGCCGGTGTCCGAGTGGCCGGAGCCGCGCAAGTCGCGCGACGAATTGCTGGCGGCCATTCAGGATGTCGTGGGCAAGGTGCCGGGCAACAACTACGAGTTCTCGCAGCCTATCCAATTGCGCTTCAACGAACTCATTTCAGGGGTTCGCAGCGATGTGGCGGTGAAGATTTTTGGCGACGACATGGATGTCCTGAATAAGACGGGTGAAGAGATCTCGTCCATGTTGCAGAAGATTCCCGGCGCGTCCGAGGTCAAGGTGGAGCAAACCACCGGTTTGCCCATGCTGACCGTGAATATCGACCGCCAAAAAGCCTCGCGCTATGGGCTTAACGTGGCCGACATCCAAGATGCCGTGGCCACCGCCATCGGCGGGCGTGAGGCTGGCACCCTGTTCGAGGGCGACCGCCGCTTCGACATCCTGGTTCGCCTGCCGGAGTCCTTGCGCAACGACCTGGACAGCATGAAGCGCCTGCCGATTCCGCTGCCGCGCGGAACGGGTGGGACCGGCAGTGCCGAAGGACGGACGAACTTCATCCAATTGGCCGAGGTGGCGAGCTTCGAGCTGGCACCCGGCCCCAACCAGGTCAGCCGCGAAAACGGCAAGCGCCGCATCGTGGTGAGCGCCAACGTGCGCGGCCGTGACGTGGGCTCATTCGTGGCCGACGCCGAGGCGGCGCTGGCACAGGTCAAGATTCCCACGGGCTACTGGACGAGTTGGGGCGGTACTTTCGAGAATCTGCAATCAGCCACGCAGCGTTTGCAGATCGTCGTGCCGGTGTCGCTGCTGCTGGTGTTCCTGCTGTTGTTCGCCATGTTCGGCAATGTCAAGGACGGCTTGCTGGTCTTTACTGGCATTCCGTTCGCGCTGACCGGCGGCATCTTGGCGCTGTGGCTGCGCGACATTCCTCTGTCGATTTCCGCTGCCGTGGGCTTCATCGCGCTGTCAGGTGTGGCCGTGCTCAATGGCCTAGTGATGATTTCCTACATCCGCGGGTTGCGCGAGGACGGAACACCGCTGGATGAAGCCATCCGCGAGGGCGCGCTGACACGCTTGCGGCCGGTGCTGATGACAGCCCTAGTGGCGTCGCTGGGTTTCATCCCGATGGCGATTGCCACGGGAACAGGCGCGGAAGTGCAACGCCCCCTGGCTACCGTAGTGATCGGAGGCATCTTGTCTTCCACCATGCTGACGCTGCTGGTGTTGCCGATCCTGTACCGGCTGGCCCATCGCCCGGATGAGCAGGAAGAGGATGTCACGGCAGAGCCCGCACATGAGGGCGTAACCGCTTGAAAGGACAAACGATGAACGCCGTTACGGCACCACGACAGACTCCTTTAAGCTTTACAGGGACATCGACTCATGGAATTCCGTCACCTCCGGTACTTTCTGGCCGTTGCCGAAGAGCTTCACTTCGCCCGCGCTGCGGAGCGGTTGCATATCGAACAGTCACCACTGTCGCGCGCCATCAGGGAATTGGAAGAGGAATTGGGCGCGCAACTGTTCGTGCGTACCAGCCGCAGCACGCGCCTGACGCTGGCGGGCAAGCTGCTGATGGAGAACGCGCCTCGCGTGCTGCTGGCGCTGGACCAGGCGCGTGAGAGCGTGAAGGCGGCAGCCAATGGCTTTCACGGCCGGTTGCGCGTGGCGCTGTCCGACGGCATCACCCCCTCGCGCCTGCCGGCGCTGCTGGCGCGCTGCCGCGAGGAAGACCCGGAGATCGAGATCCGCCTGTTCGAGGTGCCGCTGGCCCAGCAACTCAGCGGCCTGCGTGACGATCTATACGACGCGGGCTTCTCGATGGCCGACGAGGTGGGCGACGGCATCATCATCGAACCCGCCTGGGAGGATGAGCTGATGGTCGCCATGCCCGCGCGCCATGAACTACTGGCCCACAGGCGGGTACCGCTGGATGAAGTGCTGCAACATCCCCTGGTGCTGGGCGACCCGGCAGTTAGCGAAGGCCATGCCAAGCAGATCGACCGCATCCTGCGCAAGCAGGACCGGGAGCCCTTGATCGAACAGTACGTCGCCACGTTCGACGTGATGATGACTTTCGTGTCGGCCGGCTTGGCGCTGGGGCTCGCAGGCGCCGCGCACATCGCTTCCAGCCACGAGCCGGGCGTGGTGGGCCGACCGCTCGCGGGAAAGTCGCCCATGCTCACCACCTATCTGCTGCGCCGCGACGCCGAGCCGTCGCAGGCGCTAGCCCGCTTTATCGAGCGGGTCGAAGCCCTGGGACCGGGAGACGCTTAGCCATTGGCCCCGTTTCACTTCGGAGGATTCAAGCCATGAACCTATCCAAGATCATCGCTATGTCGTCGCTAGCAGTTCTGCTGGTCGCCTGCGGCAAGTCTGAGCCGTCCAAGCCCGCCGCCGTGCCCAGCGTGGAGGAACTGGCTGCTGACCCCGTGCGTTTGCGAGAACTGCGCCAGCAGTGCAAGACGGATCGTCCGACGATGGGCGACGTGCTGTGCAACCGAGTGGCCGAGGCGACGAACCGGCGTTTCCTGGGTGACGGCAAGGTGCCTTATACGCCGCCGAAGGAACCGCCGAAGTTCTGATGGTCGGTTTGCCGCAACGCACCTGCGCGTGCCTGCGCCTTTTTGCGCGCTGCGCAGCAGCGCGCCCGTTGTGGCGGTCTTTCGCCCCAGTTCTTCCCTGCCGGAAACCATGCTTTTTGCGGCATCAACATGCCGATAACGGTCTTTGACCGGCACGCCCAGCGGCACTGATCCTCACGAGGGCGGCACATGCCTGTGCCGCGATCGGAGGCTGGATGATGCAGGGAACGAACGTGCTGTTCGGTCAGATTGCCGTGGTGTTCGGCATCGTGATCGCTGGGGTGTGGAGCGCCACGCAATGGACAGCCGCCGCCCTGGGCTATCAGCTACGCCTTGGCTCGCCCTGGTTCGATTTCTTCGGTACGCCGGTCTATCACCCGTGGCGGCTGTTCGAGTGGTGGTTCGTCTTCGATGCCTATGCGCCGCGCGTGTTCGACACCGGCGGCGCCATCGCAGGCGGCAGCGGATTGCTGGCGGTGGTGGTCGCCATCGGCATGTCGATCTGGCGCTCGCGGCAATCGCGCCTGGTCACGACCTACGGCTCGGCCCGCTGGGCGAACGCGGATGACATTCGCAAGGCCGGCCTCACGCAGCCGACCGGCGTGTTCCTCGGCCAGCACGACCACCAGTACCTGCGCCATGAAGGCCCGGAACACATCCTGACCTTCGCGCCCACGCGCTCGGGCAAGGGCGTGGGCCTCGTGGTGCCGACGCTGCTTTCCTGGCCAGCTTCGGCCGTCATCCACGACATCAAAGGCGAGAACTGGCAGATCACCGCCGGTTGGCGCTCGCGCTTTTCGCATTGCTTGCTGTTCAACCCGACGGATAGCCAGTCAGCGGCCTACAACCCGCTGCTGGAAGTGCGGCGCGGCGTGCATGAAGTCCGCGACGTGCAGAACATCGCCGACATTCTGGTCGATCCCGAAGGGGCGTTAGAGAAACGCAATCATTGGGAGAAGACCAGCCATGCGCTGCTGGTCGGCGCGATTCTGCACGTGCTCTATGCCGGCGAGGACAAGACGCTGTGCGGCGTCGCCAACTTCCTGTCTGACCCGGCTTGCCCGTTCGAGCTGACGCTGCACCGGATGATGACGACCCTGCACCTGGGCGATCGCTCGCACCCGGTGGTGGCGTCGGCCGCGCGCGAAGTGCTCAACAAATCGGACAACGAGCGTTCCGGCGTGTTGAGCACCGCCATGTCGTTCCTCGGCCTGTACCGTGACCCCACGGTGGCCGAAGTCACATCGCGCTGCGACTGGCGCATCGCCGACCTGATCGCGGCCGAGCATCCGGTGTCGCTGTACCTGGTGGTGCCGCCTTCGGACATTTCGCGCACGAAGCCGCTCATTCGCCTGATCCTCAACCAGATCGGCCGGCGCCTCACCGAATCGCTCGATGGCTCCGATGGCATCGAGCGCCGTCACAAGCTGCTGCTGATGCTCGATGAGTTTCCGGCGCTGGGGCGCCTGGACTTCTTCGAGACGGCGCTGGCCTTCATGGCGGGCTACGGCATCCGCAGCTTTCTCATCGCGCAGTCGCTCAACCAGATCGACAAGGCGTATGGGCAGAACCATTCCATCCTCGACAACTGCCATGTGCGCGTGACGTTCGCCACGAACGACGAGCGCACCGCCAAGCGGATCTCCGAGACGCTGGGTACGGCCACCGAGCTGCGCGCCCAGCGCAACTACGCGGGCCACCGGCTTGCGCCGTGGCTGGGCCACCTGATGGTGTCGCGCCAGGAAACCGCGCGTCCGCTGCTGACGCCGGGTGAAGTCATGCAGCTTCCGCCCGACGAGGCCGTGGTGATGGTGTCCAGCGTGGCGCCGATCAAGGCGAAGAAGCTGCGCTACTACGCGGACAGCAATTTCAAGCATCGCTTGCTGCCGCCGCCCACGCTGGCGGACGGGCAGTACGCCGACGCGCCGCCGCTACGCCCGGACGACTGGAGCGGGCTGGCGATCCCCGCCGTGCCCGCCGCACCGGCCACGGCATCCGCCGATGGCCTGGGTTCCACGGATGAAGGCGGCCCGCGCCGTCAGCCTGAACTCTCCGAAACCGTCGCCTACGACCCCGAGCTGGCCGCGCCCGCAGCCGACCTCGGGTTGCTCGATGACGACGACGACTTGCCGCTTCCCCTTCCGCGCCAGCTTGATCCGGCCATGCAGCGCACGGCCCGGCTGGCTTCCCTCGACCCTGACGACGGAATCGACCTATGACCCAACACCGCCTCAACGTGTTCATCCAGCCTGAGCATGGCAAGCGGCTCGACGAACTGGCCGCCAAGAAAGGCGTATCCAAGTCCAGCATCGTCGCTGCCGCCTTGGCATCGTGGCTGTCGCCCGATGCCGCCGACCAGCGCGAAGCAGCAATTGCCAAGCGCCTGGATCGCTTGTCACGGCACGCCGAGCGCATGGAGCGCGACCTGAACATCCAGATCGAGACGCTGGCACTGTTCATCCGCTACTTCCTCACGGTGAGCACGCCCGTGCCCGAAGCGCATCAGGACGCAGCGCGCGCCCAGGGCAAGGCGCGCTTCGAGCAGTTCGTCGAACAACTCGGGCGGCATTTGCTGCGCGGTCGCAGTCTGGTGCGGGACGTGGTGGAAGAACTGCATCCAGACCCGGCACGCATGGACGACGCGCAGGAGCGCGCGTCATGAGCGCCGTTCCTTCCTTCACCGCCGTTTCCCTGGATCGCCGCATCCAGATGCTGCGCACGGCAATGGGGCCGCTGATCGCCGCCGCGCTGGAAGACCCCGACGTAGTGGAAGTCATGCTGAACCCGGATCGAACCTTGTGGATCGACCGGCTTTCGTCGGGTCGCGCACCGATGGGTGTGGAGCTGTCCGAGGCGGACGGTGAACGCATCATCCGCCTCGTCGCGGCCCACGTCGGCGCCGAGGTGCATCGCGGCCAGCCACTGTTGACGGCGGAACTGCCCGAGACGGGCGAACGCTTCGAGGGCATCCTGCCGCCCGCTGCGCCGGGGCCGGCCTTTGCGTTGCGCAAGCGCGCCTTTGGCGTGATCCCGCTGTCGCGCTACATCGAGGACGAAATGATGACCGCCGCGCAGGCGGGCTTGCTGGTGCGCGCCGTGCGCGAACGCCAGAACATTCTGATCGCCGGCGGGACGAGTACCGGCAAGACCACCTTGGCCAATGCGCTATTGGCCGAGATCGCCGCCACGGGCGACCGCGTATTGGTGCTCGAAGACACGGTGGAGCTGCAATGCGCGGCCCGCGACCACGTGCCGCTGCGCACACGCCAGGGCGTGGTGTCCATGACCGAGCTGGTGCGATCTTCGATGCGCCTGCGCCCGGATCGTGTCGTCGTCGGCGAGGTGCGTGGCGCCGAGGCATTGGATCTCATCAAAGTCTGGGGCACTGGCCATCCGGGCGGCATCGCCACCATCCACGCCGGCTCCGTACTGGGCGCACTGCTGCGCCTGGAGCAACTGATTCTCGAAGTGGCGGTGAACCCGCCCCGTGCGCTGATCGCGGAAGCGGTCAACGTGGTGATCCACATCGCCGGGCGCGGACGCAAGCGCCGCATCGAGAGCATCGCCCGCGTCGTCGGCTTCGATGGCGTGGGCTACCAACTGGCGGATGCGCTGGAGGCTCCATTCCCGGAGCTGCTGCCGCAGTCCGACCTTTCCTCCCTGTCCCCTGACCACTCTGGAGAACTTCCATGACGCACGCTGATGCTTTCCGTATTTCCGCAAATCCGCTTCCTCGGCCCGCACGGCTGGATGGCCTGGCTCGCCCGGCCATGCAGGGCTTGATGCTCGCGGCGCTGATGTTGCTGCTCGCAGGCACCGCGCAGGCCGCGGGTTCCTCGATGCCCTGGGAAGGGCCGCTGCAATCCATCCTCGAATCCATCCAGGGGCCGGTGGCGCGCATCGTCGCGGTCATCATCATCATCGCCACGGGCTTGGCGCTGGCCTTCGGCGATACCTCGGGCGGGTTCCGCAAGCTGATCCAGATCGTGTTTGGCCTGTCCATCGCGTTCGCCGCTTCGAGCTTCTTCCTGTCGTTCTTCAGCTTCTCCGGTGGGGCCGTCGTATGAACGGCCCACACGATGGAATACCCGGCTTCGAGGTGCCGCTACATCGGTCTCTGACCGAGCCGATCCTGATGGGCGGCGCTCCGCGCACCGTGGCCATCACCAACGGCACCTTGGCCGCTGCCGTGGGCCTGGGCTTGCAGATGTGGATTCCTGGGCTGGTGCTTTGGATCGTCGGCCATTCGCTGGCGGTCTGGGGTGCGCGTGTCGATCCGCAGTTCATGGCCGTGTTCGCGCGGCACATCAAGCACCGGCCGCTGCTGGACGTGTGAGGTGATGCCATGCTGAACCTTGCCGAATATCGCCAGCGCCCGGCCTTGCTCGCCGACTGGTTGCCCTGGGCCGGGCTGATCGCACCGGGCGTCGTCTTGAACAAGGACGGCAGTTTCCAGCGCACGGCCCGGTTTCGCGGGCCTGACCTCGATAGCGCAACGCAAGGCGAACTGATTGCCACGTCGGCGCGCTTGAACAACGCGCTGCGTCGTATGGGTTCGGGCTGGGCGCTGTTCATCGAAGCCGAGCGCCGGCCCGCAGCCGACTATCCGCACTCGGAGTTTCCCGAGCCGTTGTCGTGGCTGGTGGACGAGGAACGCCGCGCTACGTTCGAGGACTCGGGCAACCACTTCGAGAGCGGCTACCACCTGACGCTGGTGTACCTGCCGCCCGAGGAATCACGCGCCCGCGCGGCCGGGATGCTGTACGAGAACCGGCCCACCGAAGGCGTGGACTGGCGCGAGCGCCTGACGGCCTTCGTCGCGGAAACCGATCGCATCTTCGACCTGCTCGATGGCGTGATGCCGGAAATCGCGTGGCTGGACGACAGCCAGACGCTGACCTTCCTGCACGCCACCATCTCGACGCGGCGCTATCGCGTCGGCGTGCCTGAAGTGCCTTTCCACATCGATGCGCTGCTGACCGACTCCGCGCTGGTCGGTGGCCTGGCGCCCATGCTGGGCGGCCAGCACCTGCGCGTGGTGTCGGTGCGTGGCTTCCCGACCTCGACTTGGCCGGGGATTCTGGATGACCTCAACCGCCTCGGCTTTGGCTATCGCTGGTCCACCCGGTTCCTCTGCATGGACAAAGCCGATGCGGAAAAGGAGCTGTCCCGCCTGCGCCGCCAGTGGTTCGCCAAGCGCAAGAACGTGATCGCGCTGCTGCGCGAAACCATCTTCCAGCAGGAAACCCCGCTGGTCGATACCGACGCCAGCAACAAGGCGGCCGACGCCGACGCAGCCTTGCAGGAGCTGGGCAGCGATCAAGTTGCCTTCGGCTACTTCACCGCCACGGTGACGGTGCTCGATGCCGACCCGGCCGTGGCCGACGAGAAGCTGCGCATGGTGGAGCGTGTCATTCAAGGACGCGGCTTCATCACCATCCCGGAAACGCTCAACGCCGTGGATGCGTGGCTGTCGTCCATTCCGGGCAACGCCTACGCCAACGTGCGTCAGCCCATCGTCTCGACGCTGAACCTGGCGCACATGATGCCCCTGTCGGCGGTATGGGCCGGGCCGGAGAAGAACGACCACCTCGACGGCCCTCCGCTGATCGTTACTCGCACCGATGGCGCGACGCCGTTCCGGCTGGTCACGCACATCGGCGACGTGGGCCACACGCTGGTCGCGGGGCCGACCGGCATGGGCAAGTCGGTTTTTCTCGCCACGCTGGCAATGCAGTTCCGCCGCTATCGCGGCTCGCGCATCTTCGCGTTCGACATGGGCCGCTCGATGCGCGCCACGGTTCTCGGGTTGGGCGGCGAGCACTACGACCTCGGGACGGATGGCGAAATCGCCTTCCAGCCATTGGCACGCATCGACCGCGAAGGCTACCGCACCTGGGCGGCCGAATGGATCGAAGGCCGCTTGCTGCATGAGGGCGTGGCGGTCGGCCCCGACGAGAAGGCGGCTATCTGGTCGGCGTTGGGAAGCCTCGCCGGTGCGCCGTTGGAGCAGCGCACGATGACGGGGCTTTCCGTGCTGCTGCAATCGAACACGCTGCGGCAGGCGCTGTCGCCCTATGTGCTCGGCGGTGCCCACGGCAAGCTGCTGGACGCCGACCATGACCGGCTCGGCATGGCCAACGTGCAGTGCTTCGAGATGGAGGAGCTGATGCACAGCAAGGCCGCCGTCATGGCCGTGCTGCATTACCTCTTTGCGCGCTTCGATGAACGCTTCGACGGTGCGCCCACGCTGCTGATCCTAGATGAAGCGTGGCTGTTCCTCGATGACCCGGTGTTTGCCGCGCGTATCCGGCAATGGCTCAAGACGCTCAGGAAAAAGAACGTCAGCGTCATCTTCTCCACGCAGAGCCTCGCGGACGTCAAGGAATCGAGCATCGCGCCCGCGATCATCGAGAGCTGCGCGAGCCGCATTTTCCTCGCCAACCCGCAGGCGACCGAGCCGCAGATTCGCACGATCTACGAGGGCTTCGGGTTGAACTCGCGCCAGATCGAGATCGTGGCGACCGCGCAGCCCAAGCGCGACTACTACTACCAGTCCCGCCTCGGCAATCGCCTGTTCGACCTCGACCTGGGGCCGGCCACGCTGGCCTTTGCGGGCGCTTCCACGCCGCAGGACCAGCGCGACATGGATCGCGTGCTGCTGGATGCCGGCGTAACCGGCTTCGCGGGCGCCTGGCTGCGCCATCGCAGCCTCGATTGGGCGGCCGACCTGCTGCCCTCACTCCCCGGACTTGCGCCGGGTTCCTCTCGTACCGCTGACCACCCATAGGAGAACCAGCCATGAAGACCCATGCGCTTTCCATTTCGCTCGCCGCCGCGTTGTCGCTCTCGCTGTTGACCTCGTCACCAGCGTTGGCCTGGCGCATCGTCTTTGATCCGACCAACTATGTGCAGAACACGCTGACCGCGATCCGCACGCTGGAGCAGATCAACAACCAGATTCGCCAGCTCCAGAACGAGGCGCAGATGCTGATGAATCAGGCGCGCAACCTCGCCAGCCTGCCGTCCAGCGTGGTCGGCCAGTTGCGCGCCAATCTGGCGACGACCGATCGGCTGATCGCCCAGGCCAGGGGATTAGCCTACGACGTAACGAACCTGGATCGGGAGTTCCGGCGCCTGTATCCGGAGCAGTACGCCGCCACCGTGACCGGCGACCAGATGGTCCGCGATGCGCAGGAGCGTTGGAAGAACACGCTCAACGGCTTGCAGACCACCATGCAGATGCAGGCGCAGGTGTCGCAGAACCTGGGCGAAGACGAAAGCGTGCTGGCCGATCTTGTGGGCAAGAGCCAGTCGGCCGAAGGTGCGTTGCAGGCGATGCAGGCCATGAATCAGTTGCTGGCCTTGCAGGCCAAGCAGTCGATCCAGTCGCAGCGGCTCCAGATCACGCAAGACCGGGCGGCGTCGCTGGAGCTGGCGCGGCAGGCGGCAGCCACGGAGCGCGCCCGCGAGGTGCGGCGGCGCTTCCTGGGCGACGGCACGCCGTACACGCCGCAGTCCGTGAACTTCTACGGCAACTGACGGGAGGCCGCCATGCGATGCGTCCTCGTCCTGTGTGTCGCGCTGCTCGCCGCTTGCGGCGAGCAGCCGGCCGACCACCTTGCCGATGCCCTGGCCGCCGATCCCGTGCGGCTGAAGGCATTGCGCGCGCAATGCGCGGCCGACCGGCAGGCCACGGGCGAGGACGCTTGCCGTGCCGCCGCCGAAGCCTTCCGGCGGCGCTTCTTCTCCGGCCAGGCCGGGCCGGATGAATACCAGACGCTGGGCGACCTGCCGCCGATCCCGCCGAGCTTCGAGGAACCGGCCGATGGCATGGCGCCGGCCGTTCCCGCCGAACCGGAGGACACGCCATGAATGACGTGACCATCATCGACCAGTTCCTCAACACCTTTGCCGCTTATATCGACTCGGGTTTCGGGCTGCTGCGGGGCGAAGTGGCGTTCCTCACTGCCACGCTGATCGTCATCGACATGACGATCGCCGGCCTGTATTGGGCCATGAGCCATGCCACCGGCCAGGGCGAGGACGTGATCGCCAAGCTGCTGCGCAAGGTGCTCTACGTCGGTGCCTTCGCCTACATCATCAATAACTTCAACTGGCTGGCCAGCATCGTGTTCCGCTCGTTTGCGGGATTGGGCATCACCGCCACCGGCTCGGCCATCACGATGGAGAACTTCTTGCAGCCGGGCCGGCTGGCGAAAACCGGCATCGACGCCGGGGCGCCGATTCTGGAGCAGATCGGCGAGATGGCGGGCTTTCCCGAAGTGTTCGTGAACCTCGACCCCATCGTGGTGATGTTCCTCGCGTGGCTGGTCGTGGTCTTGTGTTTCTTCGTGCTGGCGATCCAACTGTTCATCACGCTGATCGAGTTCAAGCTGACCACGCTCGCCGGATTCGTGCTGGTGCCATTCGCGCTCTGGAACAAGACCGCGTTCCTCGCCGAAAAGGTCTTGGGCAACGTGGTGGCCTCCGGCGTCAAGGTTCTGGT
>NZ_MTBE01000038.1:0-31251 GCF_002916785.1 Diaphorobacter sp. LR2014-1
GGTAACCATCCCCCGGCAAAGCCGGGGGCATTCGGGATGTGAGCCGCTCAAAGCGGCTGTAAGGGGTCGCTAACGCGGCCCCTCATTCTTGGGGCCACCTATCGGTGGCTACTCACCTCCATAGACCGAGTTGGTCCAACCTCTCGTCTTCCTTCTCCTGGTTTCGGATGTACTCCCGTATCACCGCTTCGTCGCGTCCCACCGTCGAGACGAAGTACCCTCGCGCCCAGAAGTGCTGACCCACGAAGTTGCGCTTTCGCTCTCCGTACACCCGCGCAAGGTGGATTGCGCTCTTGCCTTTGATAAAGCCCACCACCTGCGACACCGAGTACTTCGGTGGGATCGACAGCATCATGTGCACGTGATCGGGCATCAGATGCCCCTCTTCAACCCTGCATTCCTTTTGCGCGGCCAACTTTCTGAATACCTCACCCAGGTGTTCGCGTAGCTGCTTGTACAGCGTTCGCCTTCGACACTTGGGGATGAAGACCACGTGATATTTGCAATCCCAGGCCGTGTGACTCAAACTTTCATACTTGTCCATCGTGTTTCTTCCTTTCGTTTGCTTGGCGGCTCACGATTGAAAGTCTCTACGGTGGACAACCTCCTGAAAAGTCAAACTTCTACTGCCTCCCCGGCAGAGCCGGGGGGCCTCCTTTTGGTAGCTAGTGGGGGTGGTATGACAGCGCGCCAGCAGGCGATCTTCACACTCGACGAGTTGGCTGCCTACTTGAAAGTCGGCAAGCGGACGCTTTACCGGCTCGCCTCGCACGGGGAGATTCCGGCCTTCAAGGTCGGCGGGACGTGGCGGTTTCGTCAAAGTGAAATCGATCGATGGATCAATGATCAGATCCAAGCAGGCAGAAAGAAGGAGGTAGATGAACAGCCGAAGTCAGCGAAACATCCCGTGTCGTCTGGGCGCGCTGTCCGTCGCCGCGGGCAAACGGATTGAGTGAGTCTTCAATTGATTTCTGGAGGTATGACATGGATATTGATTTCAAGAAATTGGCTCCCTGGAACTGGTTCAAAAAGGAGCAGGAAGAACAACAGAGCACCGCCTCACTGCCGGTGCAGCGCAATGACCTGCCGGCGGCAGGCGGGCCGGTCAGCCCCATCCTGCAATTGCATCGCGAAATCGATCGCCTGTTCGATGATGCGTTCCGGGGCTTCGGTTTCCCGGCGCTGGCCTTGCCGCGCTGGCCGGCGGACTGGCCGGGCATGCTGAAGCCGGCGCTGGACATCCAGGAAACAGACAAGCAGTACAAGATTTCTTTGGAGGTTCCCGGCGTCGAGGAAAAGGACATTCAGATCACGCTCGATAACGATGTGTTGCTGGTGCGCGGTGAAAAGCGCCAGGAGCAGGAAACCAAAGACGGTGGTTTCCACCGGGTGGAGCGCTCCTACGGCAGCTTTCAGCGCGCTCTGAACCTGCCGGCCGATGCCAACCAGGACACGATCAAGGCCGCTTTCAAGAACGGCGTGCTCACGATCACGATGGAAAAGCGCGAGGCCAGTACGCCCAAGCAGGGGCGCTCGATCCCGATCAACGGCTGACGCGGGGCAGCGCGTTTTTCTCAAAAACCACAAAGAGATGAGGCACCGTGATCGGCGGTGCCTCGTCAGATCAATCTTTACAGGAGCATCAGCATGGCCAGAAAACAATGCCAAGTCTGCGGCCAGCCCGCCACGGTGCGGGTGGAAGCCAATCTCAATGGTCGCCACAGCACCATGCTGTTGTGTGACGATCACTATCGCCAACTGGTGCGCCAGCAAAAGCGCACCGTCTCACCGCTGGAAGCCTTGTTCGGCTCGCGCAGCGGGCTGTTCGAAGACTTCCTCGGCAGCGACTTCTTCCGCATCGGTGACGATTCGCCGTCCATGGCGGCCGATACCGACGAGGTGGTCGATGCCTCGTTCGGCGAACCCGCCCCGGCTGCTACGGGTACAACGCGCCGGCGCGGCAGTGGGCTCGCCAGCCGTATCAGCGAACAGTCGGAAGCCCTGCTGCAGGAGGCCGCCAAACACGCTGCCGAATTTGGCCGCTCCGAGGTGGATACCGAACATCTGCTGCTGGCGCTATCCGACAGCGACGTGGTCAAGACCATCCTGGGGCAGTTCAAGATCAAGGTCGATGACCTCAAGCGGCAGATCGAATCCGAAGCCAAGCGCGGCGATAAGCCGTTCGAGGGCGAGATCGGCGTGTCGCCCCGGGTCAAGGACGCGCTCAGCCGTGCTTTCGTGGCCTCCAACGAACTCGGCCACTCTTATGTCGGGCCGGAGCATTTCCTGATCGGGCTCGCCGAGGAAGGCGAAGGTTTGGCGGCCAACCTGCTGCGCCGTTACGGCCTCACGCCGCAAGCGCTGCGCCAGCAGGTAAGCAAGGTGGTCGGCAAAGGGGCCGAGGATGGCCGCGCCGAGACGCCGACCAACACGCCCGAGCTGGATAAATACTCGCGCGACCTCACCAAGATGGCGCGCGAGGGCAAACTCGATCCAGTCATCGGCCGTGCGCAGGAGATCGAGACCACCATCGAGGTGCTGGCCCGGCGCAAGAAAAACAACCCGGTGTTGATCGGTGAGCCCGGCGTCGGCAAGACCGCCATCGTCGAAGGACTGGCGCAGCGGATGGTCGCCGGCGAAGTGCCCGAGACGCTGCGCGACAAGCGCCTGGTGGAACTCAACATCAATGCCATGGTGGCAGGCGCCAAGTACCGCGGCGAGTTCGAGGAGCGCGTGCAGAAGGTGCTCAAGGAAGTGACCGAGCACCAGGGCGAGATGATTCTCTTCATCGATGAAGTGCACACCATCGTCGGTGCAGGCCAGGGTGGCGGCGAAGGCGGGCTGGACGTGGCCAACGTGTTCAAGCCGATGATGGCGCGCGGCGAACTGAACCTGATCGGCGCCACCACGCTCAACGAGTATCAGAAGTACATCGAGAAGGACGCCGCGCTGGAGCGTCGCTTCCAGCCGGTGATGGTGCCCGAGCCGACGGTAGCGCAGACCATGATGATCCTGCGCGGCCTGCGCGACACGTTCGAAGCGCACCACAAGGTCAGCATCACAGAGGACGCGATCATCGCCGCCGCCGAGTTGTCCGACCGCTACATCACCGCCCGCTTTCTGCCCGACAAGGCCATCGACCTGCTCGACCAGGCTGCCGCGCGTGTGAAACTGTCGGCCACGGCCCGCCCAGTGGCGGTGCAAGAGCTGGAGTCCGAACTGCACCAGCTGCGGCGTGAGCAGGACTACATGGCCTCGCGCAAGCAGTACGACAAGGCCGCCGAGCTGGGCAAGCGCATCGAGGCCAAGGAGACTGAACTCAAGAAGCTCGTCGAGGAATGGGAACGCGAGCGCGCCTCGGGCAGCGCCGAAGTCAAAGCCGAGCATGTCGCGCAGATCGTCTCGCGCCTGACCGGCATTCCGGTCAACGAGCTGACGGTGGAAGAGCGCGAGAAGCTGCTGCATCTGGAGCAGCGGCTGCACGAGCGCCTGGTGGGCCAGGACGAAGCGGTGCGCGCGGTGGCCGATGCCGTGCGGTTGTCGCGCGCGGGCCTGCGCGAAGGCGGCAAGCCGGTGGCGACTTTTCTGTTCCTCGGGCCGACCGGCGTGGGCAAGACCGAGCTCGCCAAGGCGCTGGCCGAGTCCATCTATGGCGATGAAGGTGCGCTGCTGCGCATCGACATGTCCGAGTACGGGGAACGCCATACCGTGGCACGCCTGGTGGGCGCGCCTCCGGGTTATGTGGGCTATGACGAGGGCGGCCAGCTCACCGAGAAGGTGCGTCGCAAGCCCTACAGCGTGTTGCTGCTGGACGAGATCGAGAAGGCTCACCCCGACGTCTACAACATCCTGCTGCAGGTGTTCGACGACGGGCGGCTCACCGACGGCAAGGGCCGGGTGGTGGATTTCACCAATACCATCATCATCGCCACCTCGAACTTGGGCTCGGACATCATCCAGCGTCGGCTGAAGGCCCGTGGCGCCGCCGGCGAGGAATACGAGAAGACCAAGTCCGAGGTGATGGACGTGCTGCGCGGACACTTCCGCCCCGAGTTCCTCAACCGCATCGACGAGATCATCGTCTTCCATGCGCTGGGCAAGGAGGAGATCCGCCATATCGTCGGCCTGCAGCTCGATCGTGTGGCCCGCAACGCCGCCAGCCAGGGCGTGACGTTGACCTTCGACCAGACCTTGATCGACCACTTCGCGGAGGAAGGCTACAAACCCGAGTTCGGCGCGCGCGAGCTCAAGCGGCTGATCCGCAGCGAGCTGGAAACCGCGCTGGCACGCGAGATGCTCGGTGGTGGCATCGGCAAGGCCGATCACGCCAGCGCCCGCTGGGATGACAAGGCCGAACGGGTGGTCTTCGAGCGCCAGGAGCCAGCCGCGCAGCCGGCCGAGCCTGAAAAGCCCGATGCAGCGAACGTGGCCGAGGCACCGCCGAACGGCGAGAGCAAGCCTGCGCGCAAGAAGAAGCCGGCGGGCGGCGAATCTTGAGCGATGGGAGGCTGTCGTGTCCGACCCCAACGTGCTGACATGGGCAGCCACCCTCGTGTCGCTGGCGGTCGCTGTTCCCACAGCGGGGCACGCGGTCATCTACAAGCGTGACCCTCGATCGGCCACGCTGTGGGTACTGCTGATCGCCTTGTTGCCGCTGGGCGGTTCGCTGCTGTATGGGCTGTTCGGCATCAACCGTTACCAGCGGCGGGCGCGGCGGCTCTTCCCGGGGGCAGATCCTGCTGCTCGGCAGGACCTCTCGCCCACGATGCCCGAGGCTGTATCGCCGCCGCTTGCCGGTCTGGCCCACCTGGTGGGACGCGCCACCGGCCAGTCGCTGACCAGCGGCAACCGCATCGAGCCGCTCATCGATGGCGAGCAGGCCTACCCGGCCATGCTCGCCGCCATCGAATCGGCGCGGTACAGCGTCGCCTTGGCCTCGTACATCTTCGACAGCCAAGGCATCGGGGCGCAGTTCGTCGATGCGCTGCGCCGGGCTCATGAGCGCGGCGTGCAAGTGCGGGTGCTGATCGACGACGTCTATGCCCGCTGGACGCCCCGCGGCGCCTACCGCGCCTTGCAACGCGCCGGCGTTCCGGCGGCGACGTTCAACCCGACGTTGATTCCCGCGCGCCTGCATGCCGCGCATCTGCGCAATCACCGCAAGCTGCTGGTGATCGATGGCGAGACGGGTTTCACCGGCGGCATGAACATCTTCAGCCCGTATTGGCGGCCCGATGCGCCGGAGCAGGCCTGTCACGATTTGCACTTTCGTCTGCGCGGGCCGGTGGTTGCGCATCTGATGCGGTGCTTCACCGATGATTGGTGCGATACCACGGGCGAGCGGCTCAGCAAGGGTTTCTGGGGCGAACCGCCCGCAACGGCTGATGAGCAAGGAACCTCTTGGGCGCGCGGCATCGAGGCCGGTCCCGATGAGGCCCTGGACAGGATGCGCTGGACCTTCATGGGCGCTTTGAGCGCGGCGAAGCATTCGGTGCGCATCTGGACACCTTACTTCGTGCCCGATCAGCCGATGATCGCGGCGCTGAGCACGGCCGCGTTGCGCGGCGTGCGCGTCGAGGTGCTGACGCCCGCAAACGGCGACCATCCCACGGTGCAATGGGCCGCGCGCGCCCACTACTGGCAGGTGCTGGAGCACGGTGTGCGCATCTTCGAACGGCCTGGCCCGTTCGACCACAGCAAGCTGATGCTGATAGACGGCCAGTGGTGCTGCCTGGGTTCGGCCAATTGGGATGCGCGCAGCCTGCGCCTCAACTTCGAGTTCAATGTGGAGGTGTACGACACCGCGCTGTCTACGCGGCTGGAATCCCTTTTTGATGCCGCCCGTGATGCGTCGAACGAGATATCGGCGAAGGCGCTGCGCGCCCGCCCGCTGGCCATCCGCTTGCGCGACGGGGTGGCCCGTCTGTTCACCCCCATTCTCTAGCGGTACGACTTGCGAGGAACATTGCCCATGGAAAAGAAAGATCAATGGAACATTGGCTACTGGATCGTCGCCGGCCTGTTGCTGCTGACGCTGCAGAACTACTGGCAGGCGGCCAAGACCGTCGAGCCCGTGCCCTACAGCGAATTCGAGAAGGCGCTGGCCGAGGGGCGCGTCGCCGAAGTGCTGGTGTCGGACCGCACCGTCACCGGGCGCCTGAAATCGCCGGACAGCCCGGGCAAGACCACCATCGTGGCCACCCGTGTCGAACCCGACCTGGCCGAGCGGCTGTCCAAGTACGACGTGCCCTATGCGCGGGTGGTGGAAAGCACCTGGCTGCGTGATGTGCTCTCCTGGATTCTGCCGGCGGTGGCCTTCTTCGGCGTCTGGTTCTTCCTGTTCCGCCGCTTCGCCGAGAAGCAGGGCATGGGTGGCTTCCTGAGCATCGGCAAGAGCCGTGCCAAGGTATTCATGGAGAAGAACACTGGCGTGACCTTTGCCGATGTCGCTGGCGTCGATGAAGCCAAGGCGGAGTTGGTTGAGATCGTCGATTTCCTCAAGAATCCGCAGGAGTATGGACGGCTCGGGGCGCGCATTCCCAAGGGCGTGTTGCTGGTCGGCCCACCGGGCACCGGCAAGACATTGCTGGCCAAGGCTGTTGCCGGCGAGGCGGCGGTGCCCTTCTTCTCCATCTCCGGATCAGAGTTTGTCGAGATGTTCGTCGGCGTGGGTGCGGCCCGTGTGCGCGACCTGTTCGAGCAGGCCCGCGGGCAGGCGCCGGCCATCATCTTCATCGACGAACTCGATGCACTGGGCCGCGCACGCGGCGTCGGCGGGCCCATCGGCGGCCACGACGAGCGTGAGCAGACGCTCAACCAGCTGCTCACCGAGATGGACGGCTTCGACAGCTCGGTCGGGCTGATCATCCTCGCCGCCACCAACCGCCCCGAAATCCTCGACCAGGCGCTGCTGCGCGCCGGTCGCTTCGACCGTCAGGTGCTGGTGGACCGGCCCGACAAGAAGGGACGGCTGGACATCCTGAAGGTCCATGTCAAGAAGATCACCCTGGCCCACGGTGTAGATCTGGAACAGGTGGCGGCGCTGACCACGGGCTTTTCGGGTGCAGACCTCGCGAACCTGGTCAACGAGGCCGCGCTGGCCGCGACCCGGCGCAAAGCGTCCGCCGTGGAGTTGCAGGATTTCACCGCCGCCATCGAGCGCATCGTGGCGGGCCTGGAGAAGAAGAACCGAGTACTCAATCCCAAGGAGCGGGAAACCGTGGCCTATCACGAGATGGGCCATGCGCTGGTGGCGCTGGCGCTGCCCGGCACCGACCCCGTGCACAAGATCTCGATCATCCCGCGCGGCATCGGCGCGCTGGGCTACACGCTGCAACGCCCCACCGAAGACCGCTTCCTGATGACGCGCGCCGATCTGGAACACAAGATCGCCGTGCTGCTGGGCGGTCGTGCGGCCGAGAAGCTCGTGTTCGGCGAGCTGTCCACCGGGGCTGCCGATGACCTCGCACGGGCCACCGACATTGCCCGCGACATGATCACCCGCTTTGGCATGGACGAAGGACTGGGCTACATCGCCTTCGCGGCGCAGCGGCCACGCTTTCTCGATACACCGGAACTGGCCCACGGCGGCTGCCGGGTGGCCGAATCGACCCAGGCGCGCATCGATCAGGCCATCCGCGACATCGTGATGGGCGTGTTCGAGCGCGCCTACCGGATCCTCGACACCAACCGCGCGGTGCTGGAGCGTTGTGCGCGCGAACTGCTGGCGCGGGAAACGCTCGACGAGAACGACATCCGCCAACTGACGCAGGGCTTGCAGTCCGAATCCCGCGCGTCGGAGCCCCTCCAGCCCGAAACCTCACTCTCTACACCCCAAGGGTCCACACCATGAGCGAACACCTTCACCTCGTTTGTCCGCACTGCCAGTCCATCAACCGCGTGCCGGCCGCCAAGCTCGCGGATCGTCCCAACTGCGGCCGCTGCCAGCAGCCCTTGTTCACGGGCGAGCCCATCGAGTTGACCACGGCGACGTTCTCGCGCCACGTGGAGCGCAGCGATTTGCCGCTGCTGGTCGATTTCTGGGCGCCCTGGTGCGGGCCGTGCAAGATGATGGCGCCACAGTTCCAGCAAGCGGCGCACCAGCTCGAACCCAGGATCCGGCTGGCAAAGGTGAATACCGAGGCTGAGCCCCACCTGGCCGCGCAGTTCGGTATCCGCAGTATTCCGACGCTCGCCCTGTTCCAGGGTGGGCGGGAGATCGGGCGTCAGGCT
This sequence comes from Diaphorobacter sp. LR2014-1, assembly GCF_002916785.1. Taxonomy (NCBI): domain Bacteria; kingdom Pseudomonadati; phylum Pseudomonadota; class Betaproteobacteria; order Burkholderiales; family Comamonadaceae; genus Diaphorobacter; species Diaphorobacter sp. LR2014-1. The sequence goes on from NZ_MTBE01000038.1 coordinate 8,233, forward strand.
GGCGCCTTGGGCGCGCAGGACATCGTGCGCTGGGCATCTGCACAGGTGGGGCGCTGACCGATGCAGGACTTGCTCGGCGCCACCCTGATCCTGCTGGCGGCATGCAGCCTCGCGGATGTGGCGACGGCGGCGTTCAGAGTACCCGCCTTGCTGGGTTACCTCGCCGTCGGCGCCTTGCTGGGCCCGTCGGTCAGCGGTGTAGTCGCGCCGGGAGAAGCGCTTGATTTTCTGTCCGAGCTGGGCGTGGCCCTGCTGCTGTTCATGGTTGGGCTGGAGTTCTCCCTCGGGCACTTCTGGCTTTCCCGTAAAACCGTATTGGCGGCCGGCAGCTTGCAGATGATCGCTGTCGCCACGCCACTGACCTTGATGTTGATGTGGCTGGGACAGCCAGTTCAGCGCGCTGCGTTGCTCAGCACTGCGGCGGCCATGTCGTCCACGGCGCTGGTCAGCCGACAGCTGGCCGACCAAGGCGAGCTCACCACCCGCCACGGCCGCAGCGCCATCGGCGTGCTGGTCTTTCAGGACCTGGCCAGCGTGCCCCTGCTGGCCCTGCTGGCGATCTGGGCGCGCGGCGAGTCGCCGAAGATCGAGAGCGTGCTGCTCGAAGTGTTGGGCGTGCTGATGTTGTTCGCGGCAGCGGCCCTCGCCTCCCGTCGTCTGTTGCATGGCCTGCTGGGCTGGGTGGCGCGGCAGGGCCACGAAGAATCCTTCGTGCTGGTTTCCTTGTGCGTGGTGGTGGCTGCCGCCGCTGCTGCACACGCGGTCGGCGTATCCGCCGCCCTGGGTGCGTTTTTGGCCGGCATGGTGCTGGGCGAGAGCGACTTCCGTCACCACATGGAAAGCCACCTCAAACCGTTTCGCGATGTGTTGTCGGGGGTGTTCTTCGTGACCATCGGCCTGCAGTTGGACGGAGCGCAGATTCTTTCGGCACCACTGGCGGTGTTCGCGTGGCTGGCAGTGCTGGTACCGGTCAAGATCGGGCTCAACACCCTGGCCTTGCGGGCGACGCGCCTGTCCGCCCTCGATGCCTGGCGCACGGGCATAGCGTTGGGGCATGGCGGCGAGTTCGCCCTGCTGTTGTTGGGCATGGTCTTGCAGCAGCATCTGATTCCCGCGACCGTCGTACAACCCATGCTGGTCGCGCTGGTGCTCAGCATGGCCTTGGCACCGCTGCTGATCCGCCATCACGATGTACTTGCCCGGTTCTTGAGCCGCACCGGCGGCGTCATTCAGCCACCCCAGGCTGAAGAAGTCGAGATCACCGCGCAGACGGCGCGATTTCGAGACCACGTCATCATCTGCGGCGCGGGCGAGCTTGGCCTGACCGTCAGTGAGATTCTTCGCCACGCCGGCGTGGCGCATCTGCTGCTGGAAGCAGACGAGCAGAAGGTAGAGGCCGAGCGTGCCGCCGGCGTGCCGGTGTTCCATGGCGATGCGAGTCGGCCCGATACCCTGCTGGCTGCCGGGTTGGCGCAAGCGCGTCTGGTGGTGCTCACGTTCGCCCATGCCCAGCAAGTGCTGCGCATCGCCCAGGCGATTGCCGAGCGCCGTCCGGCGCTGACCTTGTGGGTGTCATGCAGAAGTACGACCGCGGCCGATGCATTTCGCGCCATGCCCAACGTGCGTGTGTACCAGCAATCCTTTGCCGCAGGCCTTGGGCTGGCGGAACAAGTGATGTCGTCGCTTGGCATGTCGGTCGAACTGGTAGAAGGCCACATCAGCGCAATGCGCCGCCGTCTCGACAGCAGCCGTTTCCAGGGAGTTCATTGTCATGAAATCAACACGCCTTAACCCATTTCAGGTCTTGCGTGACCAGTGGGCCATCATGAGCCTTTACGAGCGCTTCGAGCAGGTCGTCGCGCTCGTGCTGTCGGCGGTGATTGCCGTCATCATCGTGGTGTCGCTGCTCCAGCTCATCTCCATCGTCTTCACGCTGCTGATCCTTGATGCGTTCAATCCCCTGGATCACAAGGTATTCCAGAGTGTGTTCGGCATGATCATGACGCTCTTGATCGCGATGGAGTTCAAGCATTCCATCGTGCGCGTGGCGCTGCGTCGGGACAGCATCATCCAGGTCAAGACCGTGATCCTCATCGGTCTGATCGCGCTGGCGCGCAAGTTCGTGATCCTCGACCCCGAGGCGAGCCCTGGCAAGATCGCCGCGCTTGCAGGCGCTACGCTGGCGCTTGGTGCCACTTACTGGCTGCTGCGCGAGCGCGACGACCGCGCCGCCGAGACATCTGAGCATGACCCGTCATCATCCCAGTGACCCGCGCGCGGCGTTGTTGCAACACCGCTGGCTCAACCGCCTGCAGACCGGGCTGTTGATCCTGACCCTGGTCGGGATCGCAGCCGCCGCAGGAAGCCTGCTGTTCGGGGAAAGCGGCCTGTGGCTCGCGCTGTTTGCCGTTGCAGGCACGCTGTTGCTGGAACCGGCAGCCGCATCCGTCTTGACCTTGCGCCTGTACCGCGCACGGGCTTTGTACCCGCACGAAGCCCCCGAGATTTGGGCCCTGTTGCGCGAGCTGTCCGCCCGTGCCGGTTTGTCCGCCACGCCGGTGCCGCACTACGTGCCAAGTGCCGTCGTCAACGCCTTCGCCACCGGCTCGAAGCAGCATGCATCGATCGCCCTTACCGATGGCCTGCTGCGCAACCTGAGTTCGCGCGAACTGGCGGGTGTGCTCGCGCACGAGGTCGCGCACATCGCTAATGAGGATCTGCGTGTCATGGGGCTGGCGGATTCCGTCAGTCGCCTCACGAGCCTGCTGGCTATGGTCGGACAGATCGCTATTGTGTTCAGCTTGCCCGCACTGCTGGCCGGCGCGGTGGCGGTCAATTGGCCTGGACTGCTTCTGCTGGCCGCCTCGCCCCAGCTGGCCCTGCTCGCACAGCTCGGCTTGTCTCGCGTGCGTGAGTTCAACGCTGACCGCCTCGCGGCGGAACTGACCGGCGACCCGCAAGGGCTGGCGTCCGCGCTGGCGAAGATCGAGCGGGTCAGTCGCTCCTGGCGTGCCTGGCTGTGGCCGGGATGGGGCAATCCCGAGCCTTCCTGGTTGCGCACCCATCCGGCAACGCAAGAGCGCATCGCACGCCTGCTGACGTTGGCGCCTGGACCAGCAACAGCCTTGCCGTTTCACGCGCCCCATTTCTTGCCGGAATCCGCTGTGACGCCGCGCCCGCCGCGCTGGCGCCCGAGCGGGCTATGGCGCTGATTGCCTTTCAACAGGAGACTTCTCATGGCCTACCCTAACCCGTATCCACGCCCCGCACCGGATCCCTTCATCCGGCGCTGGCTCTTCATCACCGCCTGCATTGCTGCGCTCATGCTGCTGTGGCAGTTCCTGCCCGCCATCGAGGCCTGGTTCAGTCCGCGCGAGGCGGCAGAGCGCACCGTGACGGCGCGCGGCGACTTGGCGGCGGACGAAAAGGCCACCATCGAACTGTTCGAAAAATCACGCGCCTCGGTGGTCTACATCACCACCGCGCAGCTGGTGCGCGACGTCTGGACGCGCAATGTCTTCTCCGTGCCTCGTGGCACGGGATCGGGCTTCATCTGGGACGACGCCGGCCACGTCGTCACCAACTTCCACGTTATCCAGGGCGCGTCCGAAGCCACGGTCAAACTCGCCGATGGCCGCGACTACCAGGCCGCGCTGGTGGCGACGAGCCCAGCGCACGACATCGCCGTGCTCAAGATCGGCGTCGGTTTCAAGCGCCCGCCGGCCGTGCCGGTCGGCACCAGCGCCGACCTCAAGGTGGGACAGAAGGTGTTTGCTATCGGCAACCCCTTTGGCTTGGACTGGACGCTCACCACCGGCATCGTCTCCGCGCTCGACCGCTCGTTACCGGGAGAAGCGGGCGGCCCGGCCATTGATCACCTGGTTCAGACCGACGCCGCCATTAACCCCGGCAACTCGGGCGGCCCCTTGCTCGATTCGGCGGGGCGGCTCATCGGCATCAACACGGCGATCTACAGCCCCTCCGGCGCCTCGGCTGGGATTGGTTTCGCCGTGCCGGTGGACACCGTCATGCGCGTAGTCCCGCAACTCATCAAGACCGGTAAGTACATCCGTCCGGCGCTGGGCATTGAAGTGGACGAACAGCTCAATCAGCGCCTGCTGGCACTGACGGGAAGCAAGGGCGTGTTCGTGCTGCGTGTCACCCCCGGCTCGGCAGCGCACAAAGCCGGGCTCGCTGGGGTCGAGATTACCCCACAAGGCATCGTGCCCGGCGACCGCATCATCGGTGTTGATGGCAAGGCGACGGACGATGTGGCTAAGCTGCTCGCGCGGCTAGACGACAGGAAGGTCGGCGATGTGGTGGTCTTGTCAGTGGAACGGGCCGGCAAATCGCGCGAGGTGCGTGTGGAGCTGCAACCTGGGAATTGATTGAACTGAACCTGTGGGTCAGGCGGTAGTGCAGCGTCGCGGCGATTGAGGTTCTCAGGTCTTCGGCCAGGTAGCGTTCCGCCTCAACCTCCGTAATTTTCGGATGCGATCTGCCTATCCGAATAGGCAAGCATGCAACGCCGGAACCTCTTGCCAATCATCGAAGGAGAAAGCGAGGCGCAATCCGCATGAGGTGGACGCAGGCCAGGAACGAGGCAAACAGGAGGCCGCATTGGAACTCAGACTACTGCGCTATTTCGTTGCGGTCGCGGAAGAACTGCATTTCGCGCGAGCGGCCGAGCGCCTTGGCGTAGAACAATCGCCTGTGTCGCGCGCAATGCGCAATCTCGAAGCCACGCTCGGCGTGCAGTTGTTCGACCGCAGCGCGCACTAGATGCGACTGACCTGGGCCGGTCAAGTGTTCCTCGGTGAGTGCCGGCGCGTGCTGGCCACCGTGGAGCAGGCGGTGAGTGCCGCAAAGGCGGCGGCGCAGGGCTATCAGGGTTATCTGCGCATCGCCATCTGCGACAGCTTGGCGCAGCCCCACATTGCCACCTTGCTGGCGCGCAGCCGCGAGGAAGAGCCCGAACTGGAGATTCGCGTCTTCGAGCTGCCTTTCGCGCAGCAGCTCAAGGGCCTGCACAACGATCTGCTGGACATCGGTTTTGCGCTGTCGGACGCGGTGAGCGAAGGCCTTGTCGCCGAGCCCGTATGGACCGATCCTCTGTCGGTAATCGTGCCCGTGCGCCACCCCTTGTTGGCGCACGCGGAAGTGCCATTGGATGAAGCCTTGAAGTTTCCGTTGGTACTGTGCCATCCGGACGCGGGATCGGGCTGCCACCACCAGATCCAGGCGGTGCTTCAAGGTGCGTCCAAGCCGCTCAAGCTGGTAGATCAGGTGACGAGCTTAGGCGTGATGCTGACTCTGGTCGGTGCTGGTTACGGCATCGGTTTCGCCATCGCTTCGCAGGTGCAGACCCTGAACCGCCCCGACATAGCTGTCCGCTCCTTGGCAGGCACGCCGCCCTTGCTGTCTACCTACCTGCTGCGCCGCCGCGCCGAGCCATCTGAGCCCATGAGGCGGTTCCTGCAGCGCGCACGCGAGGAGTTCCTGCCAAAGGGAGATGAAACGGCCTCGTGACGTTGAGCGCTCGGGTACATTGGCTATTGCTGGCTGTCCATGGCTCGCACTGGACTTGCTCGGAACGCGCGTTGACCAAGCGTGGTTTTTCAGTCTATTATTATGTCCATCTCGGTTCGCCGAGTGCGGAAAACTCTTTATCAATCAACGAGTTAGGGGCACGATGATGTTCCCATCGCCCGCTCCAGCATTCCGGCAAGGCGTGCTGCAACGCGGCCTTCCGGCTGCTCTCCCCTCCCCCACTTTTCCACACACTAATCCGTCAGCGGGCGCAGTTTCAGCCGACTGTCAAACCGCCGCGCCTCTCCGCTGAGGGGATCGGTAAAGGCAAGCGTGCGCGCCAGCAGTTGCAGCGGGTTGGAATAGTCCCCTTCCGGCGGGTCGTTCACCTCCGGGTAGAACGCATCGCCGCGCAGCGGCAGGCCCAGCGCGGCCATGTGCACGCGCAACTGGTGGCGCTTTCCGGTGATGGGCTCCAGGCGGTAGCGCGCCCAGGGTGACGCAACCTCCAACACGTCGATGTGCGTGCGCGCGTTGGGCGTGCCGGGCACCTCGTGCATGCGAAAAAAATGGCCGCTTTCCTCCAGCCGGCTTTCATGGATGCACGGCAGCGGCAGGTCGGCACGCCACGGTGCAACGGCCTCATAGACCTTGTGCACCCGTCTGTCGCGAAAGAGGGCCTGGTAGGTGCCGCGCGTTGCCCGCTGCACGGAAAACAGCACCAGGCCCGCCGTGTCGCGGTCGATGCGGTGCACGGGGGACAACTCGCTCTGGCCCAGCCGGCGCTTCAAGCGCACCAGCAGGGTTTGCTGAAGATAGCGGCCCGCGGGCACCACGGGCAGGAAGTGGGGTTTGTCGGCCACAAGGATGTGCGCATCCTGGTAGAGCACGGTTTCGTAGAACGGCAACTCGGGCTCGGGCGGCAGTTCGCGGTAGTAGTAGTAGCGTACGCCCGGCGTGAACGGGCTGCGCTCCGTGGCGGCCGCGCCGAACTCGTCCACCACTTCGTTCGCGCGCAGGCGGCGCAGCCAGTCCTCGCGCGACACGGCGGGCAGGCGCTGTGCGAGGAAGTCCACCAGAAGCCCCTGCCCCGCCGAGGGCAGAACCACGCAACTGGGGTTGACGCCGTCGCGCATGGGCAGGACCCGGGGATCGTGGCTGTTGTGCATGGGGCCGCGATTGTAGGGGCCCCAGGCTCCCGCTCCATGCAACAATACTATTGTTTTGATAGCTATTAGCGCTTGATGGTAAAGCGCTAGAGGCTATTTTGTCTTGGGTTGCAAACCGACGATCACGACGCGCGATCCACGCCGTCCAACGCCTCGTCGATGGCTTGCTTGATCCGTGCGAGTGTGTGCAGGTCTCCCTCCGATCCTTCCACGGGCGCCCACCGTATGGCGTCCATATGGGCTATCGCGTGTTGCGAGATGGCCGCCACGCTGACCTGGACCGGCGTGCCGGCAGCGGCAGGCGTGGCCTCAGGAATAGGAATGCGGATCAGGAAGCCGCGATAACCCTCTTCCAGGACCTGGGGCAGCGCAGGCGTTGCATCCATCGCGGGGGGCTCCGGTGTCATGCGACCGCCGGCTTGCTCTCGCCCGATGCGATGGCCGCCAGGCCGCGCACCGCGGCATCGCGCGAGGTCCAGTGGTCATGCGGCAGGGGCAGCGTGCGTCCATCCACCTGGGCATGGGCGTAAAAGTAGCGGCGGCCATCCGGCGCCAGGCACAGCATGCCGGAATAGGTCACGCTGTCGGCCACGCCGAAGATCGTTTCCTGGGTGAGTGCGTCGGTCGTTTGCATGAGGAGCGCCTTGGTGTAAGTGAATGCAATGGCGCCATTCTTGAAGCAACAGCTGTGGTTCAACGTAGGCCAAAGGCGCATGCATGCCCCGGCGCCGTCCTATGGGTGGGCTGTAGGACAAGCCCGGTAATCGCCGTACGCACGGCCCAGCGCGAGGATGTTCGCACTAGCATGGCTTCAAACACCACTCCGCGCCCTGAGGCAAGGCACACCCGTTTGGCCAGCTTGCGGCGCTTTCGCCATGCCCCCTGAGAACACGCCCCCCGCCGCCTCCCTCCCCCACCGTTCCACGCGCCAGCGCGTGCTGCGCTGGACGCTGGGCACGATAGGCGCAGCGGTGGCGGCACTGGCGCTGTTCATCGTGGTACTGGTGAACTGGGACTGGAACCGCGCCAAACCCTGGGTGAACGACAAGGTGAGCGAGGCCACGGGGCGCACCTTCTCCATCGATGGCGATCTGTCGGCGGAGTGGCACTGGCCCCAACCGCTGGAAGAAGGCTGGCGCCGTTGGGTACCCGGTGTGACCGTGCGTGCCCAGCAGCTCTCCCTGAGCAATCCGGAGGGCTTTGAGGTGCCGGAAGCACCGGGCAAAGGCACGGACCAACTGCCCGCCCTTCCCCCGCGCCCCGAGCCAGCCGCACCCGCAGGTGATGCCGACGCGCCCACGGCGGCAGCAGCGCCTGCGTCTGCGGGTTCGGCGGCGTCCGACGCCGCGCGCGCCGTCGCGCTGGAGGCGGGGGATACCCAAGCGAATGCTCCGGCACGCCCGCCCACGGGCATGGGCACCATCGCCAGCGCCAGCGCCACATTGCGCCTGCTGCCGCTGCTGTCCCGCACGCTGGTGCTGGACACAGTCGTACTGACGGCGCCCGACATCGTGCTGGCACGCCGGCAGGACGGGCGCAACAACTGGACCTTCACGCGCTCCCATCCCCGAGAGAGCACTGCCGAGGACAACCCTTGGGATCTGCGCTTGAACCAGCTCGTCGTGCGCGGCGGCTGGTTGGGCTATGCCGACGGCCTGAAGGATTTGGCGCTGCGTGCCCGCATCGACACCCTGCCCACTGGTGCACCGCAGGCCGAAGGCAAGTACGGCATGAAGATCGCGCTGCAGGGCACCTACCGCAAGGCGCGCATCACCGGAGAAGGACTGGCAGGACCGGTGCTGTCGCTGCGCCAGCAGGCCGCGCGCTATCCGCTGCGCTTTTCCGCGCGCTATCCGCTGCGCTTTTCCGCGCGCTCGGGCAGCGTGCAGACGCGGGTGGAAGGCGTGCTCAACAATCCCGCCAAGCTTTCGGGCATGGATCTGCAGGTGTTCGTGAAGGCGCCCAGCATGGCGGACCTGTATGAACTGACCGGCCTGGTGCTGCCCAACACGCCGCCGTTCCAGGTCGAGGGGCGCCTGCTCGGCAACCTGGCACCGGCCAGGGCGGTATGGGAATACCGCGACTTCAACGGCACCGTTGGCAGCAGCGACCTGCACGGCAGCCTGACCTACACAGGCGGCGAGCCCCGTCCCAAGCTGCAGGGCCATATGACGTCCAAGCAACTGCGCCTGGCGGATCTGGGCCCGGTCCTGGGCGCGCCCAGCGGCGTGCGCGCGCAGGAGAAAGGCACCTCGCGCCGCCCCGGCAAGGTGCTGCCCGATGCCCGCTTCGCCACCGACCGCTGGGGCGCCATGGACCTGGACCTGGCATTTGCCGGGCAGAAGGTGGTGCGCCCCGACAGCCTGCCACTGGACAACCTGAGCGTGCGCGCGGTGCTGGAAGACCGCCAGCTGCGCCTGACACCGCTGCGCTTTGGCGTGGCCCACGGCCGCATCGACTCCAACGTGCTGCTGGACAGCCGCACCGATCCGCTGCAGGTGCAGTTGCAGGGCTCGGTCCAGGGCCTGCAGCTGTCGGCCCTCTTTCCCAAGGTGGAGCGCATGCAAAAGAGCCTGGGGCGGCTGGACGGCGCTCTGGCGCTGACCGGCCAGGGGCAGTCGGTGGCGCGCATGCTGGCCACCAGCGGGGGCGAAGTGCGGCTGTACATCCGCGACGGCACGCTGAGCAAGGAATTGCTGGATCTGGCGGCGCTCAACCTGGGAAGCGTCATCGTCTCCAAACTGTTCGGCGACGACAAGGAGGTCAAGCTGCGCTGCGCCGTGGCCAACCTGGACGTACAAGGTGGCGTGGCCAGCACGCGCACCGTCAAGCTCAACACCGAGGAGGCCATCGTCGAAGCCAAGGGCACGGTGGACCTCGGCGACGAACTGCTCAACCTGCGCATCACGCCCGATTCGCTGAAGTGGAAATTCTTCTCACTGCGCACGCCGTTGTATGTGCGCGGCACCTTCGCTGATCCGCAGGTGGGGGTAGAACCCGGGCCGCTGCTGCTGCGCGCGGGGGCGGCGGTGGCCGCCGCCCTCACGGCGCCCGCGGCGCTGGCGCTGCTGCCGATTACCGTGCCCGCCGCCGAGGACGACGCGCACTGCGCTGCACTTTTGGCCAAGGCCGGCGCGGCACCGGCATCTGCGCCGGCCAAGCCCGCCTCGCGCGCTCAACGTTAAAGCAGCCTGCAAGGCGCTCCAATAAAGCGCTAGCAGCTATTGTTTTAATAGTTTTCTTGGTGTGCGGCCTGGGTGGCACGCACTGGTCGTGTTCACTGCACGGCCGGAACCGTGAGTTGCACACACAGACCACGGCCTTCTTGCGGCAGCAGCTCCAGCCAGCCCGCCACCGCCGCCGCACGCGAGCGCATGCTGTCAATGCCGCGTCCCAGACTGTGGCACGCGGGCTCGCCGCTCGGCAGCCCTGCGCCGTTGTCTGCCACCTGCAACTGCCATGCCCTGCCCTGCAGCGTTTGCACGGAGTGCAGGCGGATCACGAGCGCCGTGGCGTCCGCATGCTGCAGCACATTGCTCACGGCTTCCTGGACGATGGCGGCTATCTCCCGCGCCACCTTGCCTTCTGGCAGGGCCAGTTCATCGTGTGGCGCAATCTCCCAGTGCAGCGCGATGCCGCGCCGGTCCAGCGCAGGCTGGATGCGGTGGCGCAGCCGCGCGAGCCGGTCCGCCAGGGAATCGTCCTCGCCGTCCATCGAATCCACCAAGAGGCGCAGGTCGAGCAGGCACAACTCCAGCGACTGCATCAGCGTCCCGTGTTCGGGGTCCCGCTCGTCCACCAGGGCGATGGCGTTGACGAGCTGGGACCCCACCTGGTCGTGCAGGTTGCGTGCAATGCGTTCGCGCTCGCGCTTCACATCAGGGCTGGGCCGGATGCTGCGCCGTGGGCGCCACTGCAGTGCGCGCGGCAACTGCACGATCAGCAAGATGCCCAGCACTACCAGGGCCCCAGGCCCAGCAGCTTCCAGCGCAACTGCGCCTGCAGACTCAGTTGCTCCGCAGAGACCAGCAGCAGGGTATCGACGGACATGGCAAGCAACCAGACAGCAACGCAGGCGATTGCAAAGGCCGGCGGACGGGTGCGAAACATGGAAATCTCCCTCATCCCTGCGGCAGGTGCGACGGACGTTTGTGCGCCCAGGCGGCTCTTCTTTCAGAACAGCCCGCGCAGTGACGCGAAGCGCACGGCCTGCGCCCGCGTGCGCACCTGCAGCTTGCGGTAGATGTTCTTGATGTGCGTGTTCACGGTCAGGCTGCTGATGAACAGCCGGTTGCCGATCTCGGCGCTGGTGTAACCGCTGGCCACCATGCGCAGCACTTCTTTCTCGCGCTGGGACAGGCGCTCGGTTTCCTGCTCCCCGCGCCGCTGGGCGTGCGGGGCCGCGGCGCCGCTCGGGTCAAACCGCTGCAGCAGGCGACGCGCAAGGTTGGGGGTGATGGAAGCACCGCCGTTGGCCACCTGCAGTACCGCCTGGGGATAGCTGCCGAACCATGAGTTCTTGACGAGATAGCCCGTGGCACCCAGTTCAAAGGCGTGCAGCACCTGCTCATCGTTCTGCATGATGGAGATGACGATGGCCTCGGCCGTGGGGCGCACCGACTTCATGTAGTCGATCAGCATGAAGCCCTCGCCATCGCCGAGGTTCAGGTCCACGAGCATCACATCGAACTCATGCTGCTTGATGGCCTTGCGGCCCTCGCGCACGCTGGTGGCCTGCGCCACCAGCAGCGTACGCTGGTCGCTCATCAGCTCTTGCGCGATGACGCGCCGCATGTGCGCATCGTCATCCACCAGCAAAACGCGCACGGGCTTTTCCAGTTGCCCCGCCAGAAAGTCCGGCCAGATGGAGGGCGGATTCTGGTGCATGGCGAATTGGCCTGGGGTGACAGACGTCCCCCGCGGAGCGGCCATTGCACCAGGAGGATCGTTGACGGGCAGCATAAAGAAGTCTCCAGACGGGGGCGCCTGTTGGCGGCCCCTCAGCGTTTGCACACCGTAACCACGGAAAGATCATCCCAACGCTTTGGGTGCTTTCCTCACAGGAAAACAAATTACACCGAAACATCCGGAGATATTCGTAATTTCTTCGTGAGTTACCTGACTCACATTTTGAAACTAACACAGATAAGGGATAAATCTCATTCAAACGCATTAATGGGAAATTTTCCCTTCGAAAGAATATGCAGGCTTTGCCAGCCGTTTTTGCAGTCCCGCCCGGTCTGACCTCCACTGGCAATAAACACATCCCATCCGCAGCGATTCGGTTGTTACCGAATGACACTACCTGGGAAACACCGCCGCGCCGGACCTTTTCAGCGCCTCTCTTGGCCCTCTTTCCTCTCTGACGCACGCATTTCCAGTGCTGTCAGAGACGCCCCCTTCTTCGGCTACCCGCGATGGGAGATGGATGCCGGAGGCCCCCCTGCGGAAACTGGAGCCAGACAAAAAGACGGGCGGCCTCCGGCATTCCTCCTCGGGTCGGGTGCGGTCTTTCTTCTTGTCGATGCAGCCGTGACACCGGTCATAACCCAAGCCACCGGAGGGCGCGGTCTTTTTGACACGTTATAGGAGAGACAGTCATGAAAGTTCTTGCATTTTTTGCGTTGAGTGCCGTCGCGACTGCTGCCATGGCAGTGCAACCGCCCAGCACCATCACCCTGAATGGGCCTTCCGTGCAAATGACCAACTCGGTCGGCACCGCCATCTCCAATACGTCCGGCGCACACAACGAGGCATTGCAAAACATTGCCTCCAACGCCGGCCCCGTGCAGGTCTTTGCTGGGGGCTCGTCTACACAGACCGCCAATTTGGGCCTGGGTGCCGTGACCAACGAAGCCAAGGGTGACGACGCCCTTGCCCGCCAGAACCTCGCCAGCAACAACGGCAAGGTGGAAATCCGCGCTGCTTCCAGCCAGACGGTGAACAGCCTGGGTGCCGTGCTGAGCAACCTGGCTGACGGCAGCGATGCACACGCCACCCAGAACGTCGCCTCCAACTACGGGCATGTGGTGGTAGCGGCAGCTTCCACCCAGACGGCCAATTTCATCGGTGGCAGCGCAGTCAACCAGGCCAAGGGCTCGCACTCGTTCGCGGTGCAGAACATCTCCTCCAATGACGCTTGCGCCGAGGATCCCTGCCCCGGCGGCAACTGCTATCGCCCCAACTGGTGAGTCCGCGAGCGCCGGGCCTACTGAAGGCCTGGCGCTTTTTGTGCAGGTTGCTTGAGGAGATTCGCCATGCTCAGTCGCGCAACACGCTTCCTGGCGCCCGCCACGGCAGCCCTGGCCCTCTGCGCCGCGGCACCCGCCTGGGCCGCGCCGGGAGAAGACCCGGTGGTGCTGGATAAGAAGGTCAATGTGCAGATGCAGCCGTTGCCTTCTGCGCCGCGCTCCGGCTACATCAACCACGACACCGGCCTGCCCGCCTGGCAGCAGGCGCGCCTGACTCGTTACGTGGCCAAGGCGTTCTCTGGCGATACCACGGGCATCGTGACCGAAAAGGACGTCGTCAACGCGGTGAACACGCAAGGCTCCAAGGTCGTGTGCTCGCAATCCGTGGGCAGCAACTTCGGCACCGCGGCCTCGGGTGGCACCGGCAAGCCCGGCGCCGACCAGGTGGTGGTGCTGCGAGGGGATCTGGTCAATATCTGCTGGTGACGGCCACCAGCGTGCGGGCGCGGCCGGGCATGCGCCGCGCGCCTGCTCGGCCGCGCCAGAGGGTTGGATAACGCGAAGACGAGAGGGCTTTGCCATGAACACCGCAACCACACTTCCCCGCGGTCCTGGCCGCAACGGCGCCCCACGCCGTGGCGCTGCCTGGCTGATGCTGGCGGGCGCTCTACTGCTCAGTGCCTGCACAACGCCGCTAGACCCCCGCAAGGACGCATCGCTGCAGCAGGCGGCTTATACGACGGACCGCCCCGTCGTGCGCCCGACGCGCTCGGTCTCCAGCTTCTCGGATTCGCTGATGTGCATGGACCACATGCTGCGCGCCGCGCAGGTGCCCACCACGCTCATCACCAGCAAGCAGGTCATCGACTATTCCAGCCGCGTGCCCGTTGCTGCCAAGGACATGATCATCACCTCTCTGTCGCAGATGTCGCGGCTGTCCAACGCCTTCCGCTACGTGGACTATGAGGTGGACATCGTGCGCCAGGATACGGTGCAGAACCTCACCACCATCTTGCTCAACAACAACCTCATGCAACTGCAGCGCCCCGCGCTGTACGTGTCGGGTGCCATTGCGTTCGTGGACCAGAACGTGGCCACCAACCGCTTCGACGCCGGCACCTCCGCCAGCCGCCTGGACACAGGCTACAGCCGCAACCGCTCGGCCACCGTGATCGGGCTGGAGATGCACCTGGGGGACTTTCGCACGCGCACGCTGATTCCCGGACTGGACTCGGCCAATGAGGTGGTCATCGGCAGCGGCAGCCAGGGCCTGGACGTGGCCGGGCGCATCGGCAGCTACGGCGTCAACTTCAACGTGGGGCGCGACTACGCGCTGGGCGCCGGCGGCGCCATGCGCACGCTGATTGACCTGGCCACCATCGAGCTGGTGGGCAAGTGGGCACGCGTGCCCTACTGGCAGTGCCTGACGCTGGAACAAACGCATCCCGACTTTCAGCGCCAGATGCGCGACTGGTTCGACGAAAGCGGCGGCGTAGGCCAGGCCACGCTGGTGCAGAACTCGCTGATCGCGCAGGGCTACCTGCAGGCGGGCACCGACCTGCTGGCGCTGGACTCGCCCGCGCTGCGCACCGCGCTCACGCAGTTCCAGATCGACAGCCTGCTGGTGCCCACCGGCGTGCTGGACTTCTCCACCTACGAGCGCGCGATGCGCCACTTCGTGACGTTGGCACCCGATGGCTCCCTGCAACGGGTGGGCTGGGGCCCGTCGGGCCCCACCGGCAGCATGGCCGAGAACAAAGGGGATTCCACGCCCGTGCGCACCTCGGGCCTCGTGCTCACCTCCACCACGCCCCCGCCACGGCGCATCGACATGCAGATCGAGAATGCGCTGCCCCCGGGCATGGAGCCCACTTTCGAAGTCGGCGAGCAGGTGTTCGTGTCTGCCACCGTGTCGCGCACCTCACACATGTACTGCTACTTTGCCGACCCCTCGGGCAACGTCATGCGACTCACGCCCAACCAGGTCACGCCGCATTCGCTGGTGGCGGCGAACCAGGCGCTGCGACTGCCCGACTGGCTGGTGCCCAACCCGGCCTTCATCATGGACGCGAGCCGCCCTGGCACCGAGCGCGTGGCCTGCTTTGCCGCCGAAACCGACGTGCTGCCCCGGCTGCCCGCGCCACTGCAAGGCGCAGGGCTGGTCAACATTCCCGGCTACCGCACCATCGAGGACATCGACAAGGCCTTCCAGCAGGGCGTGGGCACCAGTGGCTACGTGAAGTCCGAGGTGTACTGGAAGACCCAGCCCAAGAAAACCCAGCCCGCGGCGGCCGCACCTGCCGCCCCGCAGCCCGCCAAGCGCTGAGGGCGCGGCCCGCCCCACCTCGCCAGGACGCCGCCATGACGCCCCTGCTCCGCCCTTTCGCGCCCCGGGCCGGTGCCGCCCTACCGCCCAGCGGCAGACGACTGGCCCTGCCGGCCGTGCTGCTCCTGGCGTGCACGCTGCTGGCTCCGGCCCAAGCGCGCATCGAAGCGCTGCCGCAGCCCGCCATCCAGCCCAGCCAGGGCGGCGGCGACTTCACGCCGCCGGCGGTGCAGCCCACGGCCCCGCTGATCGAGCCATCCGGCTCCTCCAGTGTGCCGCGCATCCAGCCCTCCGGCCAACCCCAGGCCGAACCGTTGCGCCTGCCCCAGCCCGAGGACGAGGCCACCCTGGCGCAGTTGCGCCGGTTGCGCGCCACGGCGCTGGCGCCAGCGCGCAAGGGCAGCGCAGCGGAAAAGGCCGCCGCGCGCAGCGCCTGGGTCCTGGGCCTGCTGTACCTGCACGGCGAGCGCGTGCCCCTGGACCGCACGCAGGCGCGGTACTGGTTCGAGCGCGCCCGCGCGCTGGGTGAGCCCTACGCCAGCGCCGGCCTGGCCTGGTGCGAGATCGATGGCTGCGTGGGCCCGCCGCAACCTGCGGCCGCGCGCCCGTGGATCGCCCAGTTGCGTGCGGTGGACGCGCCGCTGGCGCTGCTGCTGGAATGGTGGGCGCAGGAGCGCCTGGCCCCGCTGCCGCCTCCCGCCGCCGCACCGCGCGCGCCGGATGCCCCCCCACAGGAGAACGGACACGCAGCCCTGCTGCAGCGCGCCGCCCAGGCCGGCAGTGCCCAGGCGCTCAACGAACTGGGCCTGCGCCAGATCGCCGCGGCGCGCCTGCCCGATGCGCTGGCACAGTTCCGCGCGGCGGCGCCGCGCTCGCCCGCGGCAGCCTCCAATGCCCGGCTGCTCGCCAGCCGCATGGAGCAGACCATCAGCGCACAGCCCGCCCCGCACACGGCCGACGAATGGCTGGCGCAGGCGCGCCGCTACCACCGCGGCGACGGCGTGCCGTCCAATTACACCGAAGCCATCCGCCTGTACCAGATCGCCGCCGCCAGCGGCAGCCGACCCGCCAAGCGCATGCTGGAGCTGATCTACTCGCGCCCCGCGCCCGACGGCACGATCGATGTGGCCTGGATGCGCCAGCTCTCCACCATGGAGCTGTCGCCCGAGGGTTCGGTGCTCACCCTGCAGCCGCCGCCCACACCGCAGCTGTTCGTGCGCGACCCCACGCCGCTGTACGCGCTGATTCCACAGGAATGGCGCTCGGGCCGGCCCGTGGGGCCATGCTGACTATCGTTTTGATAGCTGTCAGCGATTGTCACATAAGCGCCAGAGCCTTATTTCTCTTGAAACTCAATGGAAGTCGCGGCTGCCGTCCAGCGCCTGCGCCAGGCGGCCCAGCAGCGGCGTGAGGTCCTTGAACCGCTCGCCCACCAGGTGGCGCACGGCCGTGTCCGCGCCCGGTGCGCGGGCGCACTGCCACACGCCCTCCACCGCCAGCAGGCGCGAGCGCAGCAGCGCGCTGCGCCAGCGCTCCAGCCGCGCGGGCCACACGATCACATTGACCGAGCCGGTCTCGTCCTCCAGCGTGACGAACATCGTGCCGTTGGCCGAGCCCGGCCGCTGGCGCACGGTGACGATGCCGCAGGCACGCACGCGCCGCCCATGGGGCGCCGATTGCAACTGCTGCGCCGTGGCCAGCCGCCAGCGCTGCAGCTTCTCGCGCAGCAGCGCCAGGGGGTGGCGCCGCAGCGTCAGGCCCGTGGCGGCGTAGTCCCACAAGATGTCTTCGCCCTCTGGTGCGGCGGGCAACTGCGGGGCGGCCTCATGCACGGGCGCGTCCTGCAGCAGCGGCGGAGCGCGCAGCTGGGCCGCGGCGTCCCACATCTGCTGGCGCCGGTGGCCCGCCAGCGCGCGCAGCGCATCAGCCGCGGCCAGGGCCTGCAGATCCTGCCGGTCCAGCCGCGCGCGCAGGGCCAGGTCTTCGCTGTTGACAAAGGGGCCGCTGCCGCGCGCCTGCACCAGCCGCTCGGCGGCCGCCGCGCCCAGCCCCGCCACCAGCCGCAGGCCCAGGCGCACGGCCGGCTGCGCCAAGGACACGCCGGCAACGGGTGCCAGGGGCTCCTCCAGCGTGCAGTCCACGTCGCTCGTCGCCACGTCGATGGGCAGCACGCGCACGCCATGGCGGCGCGCGTCCTGCACCAGTTGCGCCGGTGTGTAAAAGCCCAGCGGCTGCGCATTGAGCAGCGCGGCCAGGAAGCACGCAGGCTCGTGCCGCTTGAGCCAGCTGCTGGCGTAGGCCAGCAGCGCAAAGCTGTAGGCATGGCTTTCGGGAAAGCCGTATTCGCCAAAGCCCAGGATCTGCTGGAACAGCCGGTCGGCAAATTCCGGCGGGTAGCCGTTCGCCAACAGACCGTCCTTGAAGGGCTTCTCGAAGCGGTGCACCTCGCCCTTGCGCCGCCAGGCGGCCATGGAGCGGCGCAGCTCGTCGGCCTGGCCCGCGCTGAAGCCCGCGCCGTCGATGGCGATCTGCATTACCTGTTCTTGGAAGATGGGCACGCCCAGCGTGCGCCGCAGGGCGTTGCCGAGCCTCGGGTATTCAATGGGGAACGGCTCCTCGCGCTTCGTGCGCTGCCTGCGCTGCCACTGGCGCCGGCGCTCGCGCGCCTGCAGGTAGGGGTGCACCATGCCGCCCTGGATGGGCCCGGGCCGCACGATCGCCACCTGCACCACCAGGTCGTAGAACTCGCGCGGCTGCAGGCGCGGCAGCATGCTCATCTGCGCGCGGCTCTCGATCTGGAACACGCCCACGGTGTCAGCGCGGCAGACCATGTCGTAGGTGGCCGGGTCTTCGGGCGGGATGTCGGCCAGGTCCCATGACTCGCCCCGCAGCGCGGCACGCATTTCCAGGCAGCGGCGCAGCGCGCTGAGCATGCCCAGCGCCAGCACGTCCACCTTCAAGAGGCCCATGGCGTCCAGATCATCCTTGTCCCACTGGATGATGGAGCGCCCGTCCATGGCGGCCGGCTCCACGGGCACCAGGCGCGTGAGCTTGCCCTCGGTGAGCACGAAGCCGCCCACGTGTTGGCTCAGGTGGCGCGGAAAGCCGCGCAGCTGGCGCGCCAGTTGCAGCCACAGCGCGGCCGTGTGCGCGCCCAGCGGCTCGCCCAGGCGCTCGGCCAGCGCCAGCAGGTGCTCCGTGGCCAGCACGTCGTCGAACCAGTGGTGCTCCTTGGCGAACGCATCTACCAGCGCCGGCGCCACGCCCAGGGCCTTGCCCACGTCGCGCAGGGCGCTGCGCGTGCGGTAGCTGATGACCACCGCGGTGATCGCGGCGCGCTCGCGCCCGTACTTGTCGTAGATGTACTGGATGACGGTCTCGCGCCGGTCGTGCTCGAAGTCCACGTCGATGTCGGGCGGCTCGCTGCGTTCGCGGCTGATGAAACGCTCGAACAGCAGGCGCGTCTTCTGCGGGTCCACCGCCGTGATGCCCAGGCAATAACACACCGCCGAGTTGGCCGCCGAGCCTCGCCCCTGGCACAGGATGTCCTGGCTGCGCGCATAGCGCACGATGTCGTGCACCGTGAGGAAGTACATCTCGTACCCGCACTCGGCGATCAGCGCCAACTCCTTCTCGACCTGCGTCGCCACCGCTTCTGGCACGCCATCGGGGTAACGGACACGCGCGCCCTCCCAGGTGAGGCGGGCCAGCGTCTGGCTTGCCGTCATGCCGGGCTGCACGGTCTCCAGCGGGTAGCGGTACTTGATCTCGTTCAGGCTGAAGGTGCAGCGCGCCGCCACCTGCAGCGTGGCCGCCAGCAGCGCGGGCGGGTACAGGCCCGCCAGCCGGCTGCGCGGGCGCAGGCGCTTCTCGGCATGCGGCTGCAGCGCGAAGCCGCACGCGGCCACGCTGCGGCCCAGGCGCACGGCGGTCAGTACGTCCTGCAGCGGCTTGGCCGCGCGCGAGTGCATGTGCACGTCACCCGCGGCCACCAACGGCAGGCCCAGCTGCGCGCCGGCCTGCGTGAGCGTGCGCAGCCATAGGCCGTCGTCCGGCGCGGTGTGCAGCTCTACCGCCAGCCAGCAGTTAGAGCCAAATAGGCCTCTAACGCTTTCCAGACAAGCGCTGACAGCTACTAAATCAGAAGCATCCACAAACGCCTCGCGCCGCGGCGCCAGCAGCACCTCGCAGCCCTGCAGCAGCGCCCAGGGCGACTGGGTATCCACGCGGTAGCCGCCCTTGCCGGCACGCTGGCGCGCGGCGGTGATGAACTCGCACAGGTCGCCCCAGCCCTGCACGTCGCGCGCCAGCGCCACGATGCGCACGTCGCCCCAGCAAAACTCGCTGCCCACGATGAGCGGCAGGCCCAGCGCCTGCGCCGCGCCATGGGCGCGCACCACGCCGGCGACGGAGCATTCGTCGGTCAGCGCCAGGGCGCTGTAGCCCAATGCGTGCGCGCGCTGTACCAGTTCCTGTGGGTGCGAGGCGCCGCGCTGAAAGCTGAAGTTGCTCAGCGCGTGCAGCTCTGCGTAGGCGGGCAGCATCATCCGTACACCCCCTGCAAGAACCAGCCGCCCGTCGCCCGGTCGCGGAAGACCCAGACGGTGCCCGCCGCCGGGTTGTGGGCAACGAAATAGTCGCGCCGCACCAGGGCCGAGCCACCGTCCTGCGCGCCATTGTGTGCATTGCCTTGCACATCGCTCTCGTCGTCGTTCAGGTCCGCTACGGCCTCCCACCAGCCGGTTTCCACGCGCTGCGGCCCGTCCAGCAAGCGCAGCGGCTGGCCGTGCAGGCAAGGCCGGCTGCCGCGCAGGGCCAGCGGCCGCGGAGGCCGCACGAGCCAGGGCGGAAGCAAGGGCGCGAGGGTGCAGTCCTGTGCGGGCGCCGGCGGCGCGGCGCGGGCCGCCAGGGCCGGTTGCCACTGTTGCATGCATTCGGGACGGTGGTCTGCCAGGGACTGCGGCACCCGCAGGCTGTCCGCGCCCAGGCGGGCCGAGAGGCGCTCGACGAACTGGTGCCAGGGCTCGCCCTGCCCCGCCCCCGCGTCGCCTGGCTGGGGCGGCAGCAGGTCCGCGCTGGCCTGTGGCATGGGCGCGGTTTGCAGGCTGCGCAGCGCCAGCCGGCTCACGGGCGCGGCCAGGCGCTGGTGCGCCAGGCGCTCGGCCAGCAGGCGGCGCAGGTGCGCCATGCCCTGCAGCGGTTCGGCCGTGCGCAGCGTGAGGCTCTGCCAGGGGGGCAGGTCCACGCCGTCGATACGGCGCAGGTCATGGCGCCAGGCCAGCTCCAGCGCCTGCACGCCCTGGTGGCGCGCGCGCAGCCAGCCCTGCAGTGCATCCAGCAGGCGCTGGCCGGCCCACAGCAGCGCGGGGGCCGATTCGGCCAGCGCGGGCAGTTCCAGCTCCAGCGCGAACTGCTCGGGCAGCGTGATCCAGTCCAGGCCATGCGGTGCGTCGCCCCAGGCGCGGTCCAGCGCCGCCAAGGGTTCGGCGCCGAAGCGCCGCGCCACCCCGGCGCGCGGCAGCGCACGCACGGCGCCCCAGGTGCGGCAGCCCAGCTGCTGCAGCGCCTGGGCATGCGGGCGCAGCGCCGAGAGGGTGGCAACCGGCAGATCGTGCGGCAGCCGCCGCGGCACGGGCCGGCCCTGGCGCTGCAGGCGCAGCAGGGCCAGGGCCTGCAGCGCCGTGGGCGCACTGGCCCAGAGAGGTCCGCCCTCCAGGGTTTCGGGCCCGGGGGGTGCGTGGTCACGCAGCAGGCTTTGCAGAGCGGCGCGCCCGCCCCACAGGCGTTCGGTACCGCTCACCTCCAGCAGCAGCGCCTCGTCCACAAGGGCCACGCGCGGCGTGAAGCGCAGCGCCCACCAGCCCTGCGCGGCAGGCGGCAGGCCGATCACGGACCCGGTGGCGGGCCCGGTCGTGGCCTCAATGGGTGGCAAGTGCCAGGCAAGCCAATGCATCCTCCACCTCCTGCGGTGTGCGGCCCCCCATGCCCCAGGCGGCCGCCTGCACCTGGCGGCGCCATTGGGCCTGTGCCTGCAGCGCCGCGGCCAGTACCGGCGTGCGTGCGGGCAGTGCCACGGGCTGCGCCAGCGGCGGGCCGCGCCGCTTGACGACATGGACGTGCAGCTCCTCGCCCTGCGGTTGCAGCCACAGGCGCAGCGGCGCGGGCGATGCCTGCGCGCGCGAGCGCTCGGGACGCATCACCCACAGCAGTTGGCGGTGCTGCGCGGCCGCCAGCTGCAGCCGCCGCAGCACGGCGGCAGGCACCTGCGGCAGCCAGGCCAGCACGGCGCGCACGTCGCGGCAACGCAGCGCCTGCTCGCAAGCCCATGCCGCGGCCATGTCCGCACGCGGGCTGGACGGGTGAATGCAGCACAGCCGGTCGGCGGCAAGCCCCACGGGTTGCAGCGCCGGCAGGAAGGGCTCCAGCGGCGGCGTGACCAGTACCGCGCGTCCCGGGCCTTGCGCCAGGTGCGCGGCCAGGGCCGGCATCACCAGGGTCCACTCGGGATGGGCCTGGGGAGGCAGCAGCAACTCGCTCATGCACCCCAACGGCCACCCCCCACCGGGCAGTTGCGCATCCAGCGGCGCATGGCCCGTGGCCAGCGCCGGCTGCGACGCGTGCGCCCAGGCATCGCCCTGCCAGACGCCGGGCAGCGCGTTCAGGGAAGAGGAAAGAAAAGCCGCCATGCAAACCGCCGATGAATACTGTTCAAATATAAGGGGTATCTATTTAGCTCCAGCAGCCCCATTGATACTGTGATTTCATCCAGCAATGGTATCCGATTGGCTCTCCCCGGTGTTCTTGCTCACGACATCCCCATACGTCACTGGCGGCGTAACCACCGCTTGCTGCAGCAAGCGGTAAAACAGCATCCCGCGTGAGCTGGATGTGCGCCGGTTGAAACGGAACACGAATTCATCGAGATAGGCGTCCAGGTGGTCTGGCTGTACAGAGCCATGATGTGTTCCCAGCACCCAGCGCTGTACCAGTGAGGCGACCCGGTGCACTCCCGCCATGGAGACATGGGCAGGTACGCCTGAGCCGAGCATGACGGTGCGCTGGTGGGTGTAACCCAGTTCTCCCAGAGCGCGGTATGCCGCCGAACCATCCGTGCGTACCTGGGCTCCAGGCTCGACCACCTCCTGCACAAAGGGGATTACGTGGGTGGCGGCGTCTCGGTCAATGCGGCGTAACCGGATGCGCCCAAACCCCTTGGGCTCCACGATCTCCACCGCCATGACCATCAACACTTTGGTGGTGCTGCTCTTGCGCCCTGCAGGGGTGGCGGGATTCTTGCGATCCGTGATGGACAGGTACGTTTCATCCACCTCCACAAGCCCCTTGAGCTTGTCCCGGCCCGGGCGGACCATGGCACGTCGAAACCGGTGCAGCATGGTCCAGGCGGTCTGGTAGCTCCCCAAACCCAATACGCGCTGCAGCCCCAGGGCGCTCACGCCTTGTTTCTGATTGGTCAGGTACCAAGCTGCAGCCAGCCAGACACGCAGCGGTGTGCGCGTCTTGTCAAAGATGGTTCCAGATGTCACTGTGCCTTGGTACTGGCATGAGCGGCACATCAGGCGGGTGCGGCTGGCGCGGTACACATCGCCAGCGTTGCCGCAACGCGGGCAGACGAAGCCTTGGGGCCACCGAAGCTTCTCCAGGAACGCCTGGCAAGCCTCTTCGGTGGCAAACCAGTCAAGAAATTCGTTCCAGGTGCGGGGGTAGTCCCCTCCAGGAGTTGGCGTTAGCATCTGGGTTTCCATCCAGCTATTCTCACGTCACTGGAGCTAAATAGATACCCCTT
>NZ_MTBE01000039.1:0-27070 GCF_002916785.1 Diaphorobacter sp. LR2014-1
CAAATTCTTTTCGCCTCCCGGCTCTCCACTGCGTTGCGACCGCAAGCGGTGCAGCCAGCCCGTCCCCCGCCGGCCGGATCACAACAAGGACGCGATGGGCGCGAACCTTGTTCAACAGAAAGGAGAAAACATCATGGCCAACATCGGCACCTTCACCACCGACAAAGACGGCTTCACCGGCACGCTTCGCACCCTGACGCTCAACGTCAAGGTCAAGCTGGTTCCCAACGACAAGGGCAGCAGCGAGAACGCCCCCGACTTCCGCCTCCAGGCCGCCGGCCACGACATCGGCGCGGCCTGGAACAAGACCAGCGAGGCCGGGCGGGAATACAAGTCCGTGACCCTCGACGATCCTTCGTTCCCGGCTCCGGTCTATGCCCGCCTGATCGAAGGCGAGGACGGCACGCACGACCTGATCTGGTCGCGCAGCAAGCCCCAGGCGGCGTGACCGCCGCAGCGCCCCGCTCATTGCGGCGGGGCGCTGTGCTGCTGTGCGCAGCACATCACCGCGTCACGCGCGCGTTTTCGCCGCGTCGCGCTCCTTCAACACCGCCTCCAGCTCCCGGCGCACCTGCGCCAGCAACTCGTCGGCCTTGCGCGGGCTGTCGCCCGCGTAGGCCAGCGTCAGCAGCGTGAGCGGGTGGATCTCCATCACCTCGCACAGCTCGGCCAGCTTATGCAGGGTCGGGCTTTTCAGGTCGCGTTCGAGGGTGCTCATATAGGTACGGCTGGACACGTCGGAGAACGCTTCCTGGCTCAAGCCACGCGCCTTCCTGACTGTCTTCAACGCCTTCGCCAATGAGTTCCCAGCCGCCACCTATGGTTTCCCTCGAAAAACCAAGATGACAGCCCATTGCGCCCTATAGGGCTACAATCTATAGTGTTCATTTGGTGTTCTACGTTTTCGTGCCTTTACGGAAATCCACATCGGCGGGTTCCAGCAAAGCCACGCAAGCGCATCCGTGCTTACACACGAAGGCGTAAATCCGGTTATGCGGTTCTGTGCTTGGGCGTGAAACCGCATCCGTGCATCATTGGATTTGTGGGATTGCCGACCATGCCCCAGCCACTCGCCACCGTCCCGGAGCGCGCGCAACTGCTCGCCAACGGCGAGGCCCGCGCCGCTGGCCGGGCCATCGACCCGGTGCCCGTGGTTCGGCTGTTCACGCCGGACGCGCATGTGACCTGGCTGCTGGCCGCGCTCGATCCCGCCGATGGCGACACTGCCTGGGGCCTCATCGACCTGGGGATCGGCATGCCGGCCCAGGGCACCGTCAAGCTGTCCGAACTGGCCGGCATCGTCGGGCCGCATCAGCAGCCCGTGATGCGCGACCTCTTCTTCCGACCGACACGCACGCTGTCGGAGTACACCCGGCTGGCTGAGCGCGACGGGGCTATCCCGGACTGAACACAGCCTACTGTGACTTTTTCAGTCCGGTGTCATACCGGATAGGTCTCAATCGAGATTCTTGCGGCGTAGCCGCACCAATCTGATCCAAATAGACATGATGCCCGGCGCGGGCTGCGGCAGGCTGGCTTGTATGGCGCCCCACATTGGGGCGCTGCCGCCGCAGCATTGAGACGTGTACCGCAACGCATCGGAGCCAATCGGTCTTGACAGCCCCAATCCACTTTTTAACCCATGACGTTCTGACGATGGCGATGTAGCGCGTAGCCCTGCCGTGGCGGCGAGTCCTGTTCGCGGGAGGTTGCGTCATGGTCGATCCCCATCACGTCGCGCATTGGTATCCCACTGCCGCATACCTGTATGTCTTTTGGCTGGATGCGCTCGCACTGGCTTGGGAATACCTGCGCAGGCATCCCGACTACCGGCTCGACTGGCTGCGCTGTCACCATCGGCCACAGGCGGCACAGGAAGCGGCGCACCGCTGGGGCTTGCGCCTGCTGGAAGACCCGATACTGGATGCACGCGACGCGCATCCGGCTTGGCTGCCTGGCCATGCAGCCGTTGTGCAGCTCTATCCCGACGCTGACCCGCCACAGGATGCCGCCGCCTTCGCGTTCTGGCGCATCCCCGGCCACAAGCAGTTGCTCCACGACGGCAAAGGGCTGGCGTTGATCGCGCGCAGCCCAGGCCATTGCCTGCGCTTCGCGCTCGCGCCTGGACTGGAAGACGGCATGGCTGTCGCCTATGCCCACCGCGGCGGTACTGCAGCGCCTGCGCGCAGCCAAGCACCCGGTGCGGCCCTGGTCGATGCCAAGCCCAGGCCAATACCTTCCGCGCTGCTGGAACTGCATACCCTGCAGGCGCTCGACGCGACCCTGGCGGGCGCGTCCTTGCGCGAGATCGGCGAAGGCTTGTTCGGCGTGGACGCCGTGGCCGATTGGTACAGCGACGGCGGGCTGCGCTCGAAGGTGCGCCGCCTGGTACGGCGTGGCGATGAATTGATGTGCGGCGGCTATCGCCGACTAGCACAGCTTCCGCCGCTTGAGAAGGGTCGTTTTGAGGACGACGCAAAACGGCCCTGAGCAGGACAGCTTGGTTTTCTGAGACTGCCTCCATCCGGTCGCGCTGTGTGGCCGGGCGTTTTCAACCGATGGAGGTTCACACCATGCGTCCCGCTCCTTTGCGGCCTGCCGCCGCTGTCTCGACCGCTGCCGTGCAGCCCCAACGCTATCTCACCAACGACGAAGCCGCCGAGTACCTGCGCCTGTCGCCGCGCACGCTGGAAAAGCAGCGCGTGATCGGCGGCGGCCCGCGCTTTCGCAAGTTCGGTCGCCGCGTCATGTACGCCGTGGCCGACCTCGATGCCTGGGCCGCCGACCGCAGTTTCGAGACGACCTCCGATCCCGAATACGCCGAGCACCACTCGGCCGACAGCCGTGCGCGCTGATCGGCGGCGCGCGGCAGGCCATCGCCATGTCCAGCACCGCGCTGCCGTCCCGGCAGCGGCCGTTGCAAGAGCGCGAACAGCTCGACCTGTTCCGCGCCTTGCCCGGCGACATGGCGCCGCGCGACAGCCAGGATTTGATGGCCTATCCGTTCTTCTCGCTCGGCAAGTCCAAGCGGGTCAAGCCCATCGACTTCCGCGCGGGCAACGTGACGATCCGCGTGGAAGGTACGCAGGAGCACGGCATCGCCACGATTTGGGATGCGGACGTGCTGATATGGGCGGCCTCGCAGATCGTGGAGGCAAAGGACGCAGGCCTGCGGCCGTCGCGGCTGATGCACGCCACGCCCTACGAGATCCTGCGCTTCATCGGGCGCGGCAAGTCGCTGCGCGACTACCAGCGCCTCAAGGCCGCGCTCGACCGGCTGCAATCGACCACGGTGGCCACGTCCATCCGCGAAACGACCGGGCGGCGCCTGCACCGCTTCTCGTGGATCAACGAATGGAAGGAACTGGCCGATGCCAGCGGCACGCCGCTGGGCATCGAGCTGATCCTGCCGGACTGGTTCTATGCGGGCGTGCTCGACGCCGCCCTGGTGCTGACCATCGACCCGGCGTACTTCCGGCTCACTGGCGGCATCGAGCGGTGGCTGTACCGCCTGGTGCGCAAGCACGGCGGCAAGCAGGCATACGGCTGGCAGTTCGACTTTCGCTACCTGCACCAGAAATCGGGCAGTACCGCGAAGCCCTACGACTTCGCCTGCGACCTGCGCGCGCTGGTCGCACGGCAGTCGCTGCCCGGCTACGTCCTGGGCATCGAGCGGATGCCGGACAACGGCATGGAACTGCTGACGTTCCGGCCCGTGCCGCATACGGCACGGGGATAACTCCGGGAGAGCCTGTGGATGGTGTCGTGCTATCAGGCGTGCGGGGTATCGTGCTATCAGGCGTGGGACTATCGTGCTATCAGGCGTGCCGATCGGCCGCAAATCCGCGCCAGCATTGGGTTTGCGCGCGCTCTAACTTCCCTAACTTAATTTCTCTAACTTTTAGTAGAAGCGCCGCGCCACGGTGGACAACCGCCACGCGGCCGCAAGCGCAGGAGCAAAAGCCCGGCTTTCCAACACGGAGGGCCAGGCCATGATCGTTGCGCTGCTCAACCAGAAAGGCGGCGTCGGCAAAACCACGCTCGCCACGCACATCGCCGGCGAGCTGGCCTTGAGGGGCCAGCACGTCATCCTGCTGGACGCCGACCCACAGGGTTCATCGCTGGACTGGACACAGCGCAGAAGCCAGCAAGGCTTGCCACGGCTATTCAGCGCCGTGGGCCTCGCACGCGAAACGCTGCACCAAGAGGCACCAGAACTCGCCAGGCGGGCCGATCACGTCGTCATCGACGGCCCGCCGCGCATCGCCGCCTTGGCGCGCTCCGCGCTGCTGGCGGCCGAGCGCGTGCTGATCCCCGTGCAGCCGAGTCCCTACGACCTGTGGGCCAGCGCCGAGATGGTGGCGCTGATCCGCGAGGCGCAGGTGTTCCGGCCGCTGCTCGCCGCAGCCTTCGTCATCAACCGGCGCGTCAGCACCACCGTGATCGGGCGCGAAGCGCGTCAGGCGCTCGCCGACCAGCCGCTTCCCGCGCTGCGCGCGGAAGTGCATCAGCGCATCGTGTTCGCCGACAGCGTGGCCGCTGGTCGGCTGGCCCGCGAGACGGCGCCGGACAGCGCCGCCGCCCGTGAAGTCACCGCCCTGGTCGATGAACTGCTGCGGTGGCCGACATGACTGCGAAGCCGCCACCGAACAACAAACGCACGGCCAAGCGTGTCGGCATTGGCGCGCGTCCGCCTGCGAATCCGCACGCCGAGGCGTGGATTCGCCAGGGCGACGCCGATGCGCTGGGCAAGGGCGACCTGTACACGGCTCGCCTGACCCTCGACATCACGCCCGCGATGCGGGCGCGCATCAAGGTTTCGGCCTTCACGCAAGGCGTGACCGTGGCCGACCTGCTGCGCGGTCTGTTGGAGCGGGAGTTTCCCGAGCAAAGCAGGGAGAACACCCCATGATTGCATCCACTTCGCCTGCCCCCGCGCCTGTTGCCTTCGCGGCCACGGCTGCGCTCGCAGCACCTTCCGGCCAGCCTGCCAGCGTACCGCTGACGCGCGTGGCGCTGGCCTATATCGAACCGCGCTTCAAGCTCTACCTGCGCTTTGGCGAACCCGCGCGCACGCTCCAGCTCGACCGCTGGAGGCGCTGCGCGGTGTTCCTGCCGGGCGCCATGTTCTGCCGCATCCGCTGGCAGGCCAACGACTACGGCACGATCCGCTGGCAGCTCATCGTCATGCAGGCTTGCACGCCGCTCGATGCGGCGCAGCGCATCCCCGGCGTGCAGCCGGGCGCACGCCTGCTGCTGCACGCCGAGGGAGAGAACCAAGTCCGCGCTGTGCTGGATCGCATCGACGCCATCGAGGCGCTGGGCATCGCACCTGTCGGTGCCTCGCCCGCGTACTGGCGCACGCTCGCCAACCGGCTCGCTGCGCGCTTGCCGCTGCCCGAATATACCGCCGAGCGGCACGCCGCCTGGCTGACCGGGAGGGCGTTGCCATGACGCTTCCATCCGCCGCTGCCGGTGCAACCGGCATTCCGCCGCATCCTCGCTCGCGCCTGCGCGCTCGCCTCGTGCTGGCGGGCCTGTCCGTCTGCGGCCTCGCTGCGCTCGCTTGGACGTTCCTCGTGCAGCCGCTGCCGCGCTTGATCTACAACCCATCCGACAGCGTGGCGGTTGGTTGGTATCGCGTCGATCCACTGGGCAACGGTACCGACTCGCTGCCACGTCCTTTGTCCGTGGACAGCATCGTCCTGACCGCGCTGCCGCCAGATGCCGCCGCGCTGGCTGCGCAGCGCGGCTACCTGCCGGCGCGTGTGCCGCTGCTCAAGCGCGTGGGCGCCGTCGCGCCGCAGGAGGTGTGCATCACTGGCCGCGTCGTCCGCATCGACGGCGTGCCTTCGGCCGCCGTGTTGCCGGCTGACCGCTGGGGCCGCCCGCTGCCATCCTGGCAGCAATGCCGTCACCTCGAACCCGGCGAACTGTTCCTGCTCAGTGCGACCAACCCGGCATCGTTCGACAGCAGGTATTTCGGGCCGGTCAGCGCATCCGCCGTGATCGGCGTCGCGCATCCGGTCTGGCTGGAGTCCCGTCCATGATGGCCGCCGACTTGCTGCACGTTGCCGTGCATCTTGTCGTGCCATCGGGCGTGTCGTTCTGTTGGTCGTCGCCGCGTCGTCGCGCGTGCAGTGCGGGTGCATTCGCACCGCACTTCGCGCTGCCTCGGGCACAGCCATCCCATGTGCAGGCGTCTTGCCTCGAACGCGCCCGGCCTGCGGCCGTGTCCGCGTTCGCCGGCGGGCTGGCTGCTCGCAGCACAGCGCCGCCGGGCCGCCGCTGCCCGGAGCGTCAGCGAGGGGCAAAGGCGGAAGGCAAGACAAAAGGACGCGGCACCGGGCCGCGTCGAAAGCCTGTCTGCACATGGGGGTGGCGCGGCACGCAGCGGCTTCGCCGCCGTGCCGCGTGGGGCGCGAAGCCCGCGCCAATCCAGGCATGTCCGCGTGCTTCGCACGACCGGACACGCTGGCGCTTGCAGGGAGCACAGCCATGACCGACCGCCGCGATGACGATTTCCGCATCCGCCCCAGCGCCCCGAAGAACCGGGGCCAGGGCTTCATCTCCAAGGTGCTCAAGCAGGCGGGCAAGGCCAGCAGCGGCAAGTCCTCGGTGCGCCGTCCCGCAGCCAGCGGCAGCGGCGCACGCGCTGGCCAGCGCCCCGGCTCGCGCCTGGGACGCGGCCACACGGCGGCGCGCTTCGCGGGCGCGAAGCTCACGCCCATGTCGCGGCGCGTGACCATCAAGACGCTGCTGGTCAATCAGCGCCAGGCCAGCCCGCAGTCGCTCGCCAAGCACCTGCGCTACATCGAGCGCGATGGCGTGGGCCGCGATGGCGAGCCGGGCCAAGCCTACGGGCCGCAAACCGATGCTGCCGACCTCGACGCCTTCAAGGAACGCTGCACCGACGACCGACACCATTTCCGCTTCATCCTCTCGCCCGAGGATGGGGCCGAGCTGGAAGACCTGCGCACCTACACGCGGCATCTCATGGGCCGCATGGAAGCCGACCTGGGCACGGGCCTCGATTGGGTGGCCGTCAACCACTGGAACACCGATAACCCGCACACGCACATCGTCGTGCGCGGGAGCGACGACACCGGCAAAGACCTCATCATCGCGGGCGACTACATCGCCGATGGCTTCCGCCATCGTGCCGCCGAACTGGCGACCGAATGGCTGGGGCCGCGCACCGAACTGGAGATCCAGCAGACCTTGCAGCGTGAGGTGGAGCAAGAGCGGTGGACGAGCCTCGACCGCACGTTGCAGCGCGAGGCCGGCGAGGATGGCCGGGTGCAGATCGAACGCCTCAACGAACCCCGGCTGCAACGCCAGCGCCTGCTGCTGATCGGCCGGCTGCAACGCTTGCAGCGCCTGGGCCTGGCCGACGAGATGCAGCCGGGCACCTGGGCCGTTCATGCCGACGCGGAAAAGACCCTGCGCGCCCTGGGCGAGCGTGGCGACATCATCCGCACCATGCAGCGGGCCATGCGCGGCGAGCCGCGCGAACTGGCGGTGTTCGAGCCGGGCGACGATGGCCGAACCATCCTCGGCCGCGTGGCCGCGAAGGGGCTGGCCGACGAGCTGCGTGACCGGGGCTATCTGGTCATCGACGGGGTGGACGGCAAAGCCCACTATGTTGCGCTCAACGCCCGCGACGAACTGGCGAACTATCCGACCGGCGCGGTGGTGGAGGTGAAGGGATCGGCTGACGTGCGCGCCGCCGACAAGAACATCACCGCACTGGCGAGCGGCGGCCTATACCGCACCGACCATCACCTGGCCGTCGCGCAGGGTCAAGCCGTGCCCGGCCGAGATCCGCAGGAAGTCGTCGCGGCCCACGTCCGCCGGCTCGAAGCCCTGCGTCGGGCCGGCATCGTGGAGCGCGTGGCTGAGGGGCTATGGAAAGTGCCGGACAACCTGGCCGAGCGCGGTCGCCTGTACGACGCACAGCGCCTCGGCGGCGTGGCTGTGGAGCTGAAATCGCACCTGCCCATCGAGCGGCAGGCCCGCGTGATCGGCGCGACCTGGCTGGATCAGCAGTTGATCGGCGGCGGCAAGGGCCTGGGCGAGCTGGGCTTCGGCGGCGAAGCCCGACAGGCGCTGCAACAGCGCGCCGACTTCCTCGCCGAACAGGGATTGGCCGAGAAGCGCGGCCCGCGCGTGATCCTGGCGCGCAATCTGCTGGCGACTCTGCGCAATCGGGAACTGGCCCAGGCCGCAAAGGACATTGCCACGGAAACCGGGTTGGAGCATCGCCCCGTAGGCGACGGGCAGCGCGTGGCCGGCATCTACCGGCGCAACGTCATGCTCGCCAGCGGGCGCTACGCGATGCTCGATGACGGCAAGGGGTTCAGCCTGGTGCCGTGGAAGCCAGTGATCGAGCAACGGCTGGGGCAGCAGATTGCAGCGACTGTGCGCGGCGGCAGTGTTTCATGGGAGATCGGGCGACAACGAGGGCAATCCTTGAGCTGACAGTCGCATCCCTGCGGTAGACGAAGCACGCGCCGCCCACACTCACGTCTCGCTAGCCCTGCGTCGCTTCGAGGGTGATTTGCGCCCCTTCGGCGTACTCTCAGCATATTCCCGGCCAGTCGCCTCCAGCCCTGCAAGAGCGAACTTGTGCAGGTGTGACGTCAGTTCTTGCCTTGGCATCCGTAGCACCTGCTGCGGGGGGCCTGGTAGTCCGCCGTTGCCTGCGACCAGCAGCATCAAGCAGGGAGCCGCAATGCTGATCATGCAGCGAAGCAATGCTGGGTCGCTTTCAGGAATGCCAGTGACCTCGCCGATGACGCGCCTGATGAAGGTGAACTTCGGTTCCAGATCCTCTTGGTATAGAACCTGAAGATTCGACGACGGCGCTAGCAACTCGCGTGCAAAGAGCCGTGCGTGCCAGCCGTCGTTTCCTATCGTGGCTTCGGTCAGTCTGTCGATGCACCATTTCAGCTTCTCACGCGCGGGCAGCGCGCCTTCGACGACTTGTTGCAGATCGTCGAAGCTGATGATCCGCCGGTGACCTTCGACAAGAACGGCCTGATAGAGGCCGCGGCGACTGCCAAAGTGATAGTTGATCGAAGCGAGGTTCACGCCGGCTTTCGCAGCGATGGCTTTGCTGGTGGTTTCAGCGTACCCGGTGGCCGCGAACAACGATCCTGCGGCTTCCATGATGCGGGTACGGGTCAGCTCGCCATCGGTACGGGGGCTGCGGCGCGGTTTGGTCATAGCTAGTTCTGTGATCGGGGTGGGCGGGCTGATTGTGCTTGAACTGAACTTTAAATTCAATTTAACTTTAGTGTATGCTCGCGCTCATACCAAGCGGGCGCAGGCCAGCGCGCCCTTACACGCCCCCTTTCGAGAGACACCATGTTTACGAAACGGCTGGTTCCACCCGACGGCAGCGCCATTGCCGACTTGGCCTTGGGTCGCCCTGGCGCTCCGGCGCGTGCTGGCCGTCGGCACCTCGCCTCACGCATGGCCGCTGTCGCCGCGTTGCTCGGATTGCTGTGCGTAGTGCCCAGTAGGGTGGCACAGGCGCAGTCGTGCCCTGACGGGAAGACACCTCTGTTGTCGTCCGGGACGATCAACCTGCGCATTGACAACGATCTGTTCGGAAGGCTGGGCCAGGATCAAGGCTACTCGAACGGCTTTTTGGTCAGTTGGGTATCGCCCAACCTGGTCGATTACTCCCATGATCCGTGTCTGCCATTCCTCGCCCGCCGGCTGAACCAACGCTTGGCCTGGCTACAGCCGGACGGGTTCGACGAGCAGAACATGACGATCGGGATCGGGCAGATGATGTATACCCCGACCGACAAGGTGCCTTCTCACCTCATCGAGGATGATCGTCCATTCGCCGGCGCGTTGATGCTGAGTTTTGGCTACAACGCCCGTCGCGGCGATTCTCTGCGTACTTCGCAAATCCGCGTTGGCGTCGTCGGGCCTGCTTCGCGGGCCGAGCAGGTGCAGAACTGGTGGCATGGTGTCATCGGCGTGGATCGCTTCAACGGCTGGGATCACCAGTTGCGTGATGAGCCAGTCGTGCAGTTGATCCATGAGCGCCGCAAGCGCGTAGCGCGGCACGTAGGCACAAGTGGCTGGGGTTGGGACTACACGCGCCACTGGGGCATGAGCCTGGGAAATTTTGCGACCTATGCCAATGCCGGCGGCGAGTTGCGCTTCGGCCTGCGCCTCCCGGATGATTTCGGCACCGCGCCGCTGCGGCCGGCTGGCGAGAACACCGCGCCGGTGAAGGTGGCCGCCGGCCAACCCTGGAACTGGCACTTGTTCGTGGCCGCAGACGCCCGCTGGGTACTGCACGACATCACACTCGACGGCAACACCTTCAAGTCCAGCCACAGCGTCGATAAGCGCCCGTTCGTGGCCGACCTCGGCTATGGCGCTGCGATCTACCGCGGCCACTGGCGATTCGCATTCGCGCGCTACTTCCGCACGCGCGAATTCCACGGCCAGAAGGAAACCCCGGTCTACGGCACGTTGACCATCGGCAGGCGATTCTGACCACGGATGGCGGGCGCCTGCGGATGTGCTTGCGCCTAAACATTAAATTGCATTTAATCTTAGAGTATGCTCACAGCCCGAGTTGCCACTAAGCCCACGGAACACCGTCCATGAAGAAGCCTCTCATCCTCCTTGCAGCCATCGCGGCAGTGGTTCTCGTAGCCTGGGCCTGGTGGCATTTCAGCCACCGTGATGGCGACGGCGCGCTGGTGCTGTACGGCAACGTGGACATTCGGCAGATTTCGCTGGCGTTCGACGGCAGCGGCCGGGTGGCGGAACTGCACGCCGAGGAAGGCGACCGCGTAACGTCGGGAACTGTGCTGGGTGTGCTGGATACCCGCACGCTGGCGTTGCAGGCCGAGCAAGCGCAAGCACAGATCGGCGTCCAGCAGCAGACGCTCCTGCGCCTGCGCAACGGCTCACGGCCGCAGGAGGTCGCGCAAGCCCGCAGCCGTGTGACCGCAGCACAGGCTGACGCCTCGCAAGCCGAACAAGACCTCAAGCGCCTGCAAGGCATTGCGGCCAATACCCAAGGGCGCGCCGTGAGCGCGCAGGATCTGGACCGCGCCCGAAGCCATCTACAGGTCGCGCAGGCGAAGGTCGCGGAGCAACGCGAAGCATTGCGCTTGACCGAACTTGGACCGCGTGCGGAAGACGTGGCGGGGGCGGAGGCACAGCTCAAGGCGGCGCAGGCGCAACTGGCCTTGTTGCAGCACCAGATCGCCCAGGGCGAACTCAAGGCGCCCGCCGACGCGATCGTGCGTTCGCGGCTTCTTGAGCCGGGCGACATGGCCACGCCCCAGCGGCCGGTTTTCGCCTTGGCGTTGACGCAGCCGAAGTGGGTTCGCGTCTATGTCGGCGAACCCGACCTGGGCCGGGTCAGGCCCGGCATGGAGGCCCGCGTCGTCACTGATGGCCGCCCCGGCCAGTCCATCACTGGCAAGGTCGGCTACATCTCATCGGTTGCCGAGTTCACGCCCAAGTCGGTCCAGACCGAGGAACTGCGCACCAGCCTGGTTTACGAGGTACGGGTGCTGGTCGATGACCCGCAGGACGTGCTGCGCCTTGGACAGCCGGCAACCGTTCACCTGACGACCGGCACCGCGCAATGAACGACAGCGACACAACGGTCATTGCCGAGGGCCTGCGCAAGACCTTCGAGGCGCCGGGCGGCGGCCCGTTGCTTGCGGTGAACGATGTGTCGATGACGATACGCGCGGGCGAGCTGACCGCCCTCGTCGGGCCGGACGGCGCAGGCAAGACAACCTTGCTGCGCATGATGGCCGGGCTGCTTAAGCCCGACGCCGGGCGCCTTGAGGTGCTGGGCATCGACGTGGCGGCCAATCCGCAGGCGGTGCAAGACCGCATCAGCTACATGCCACAGCGCTTCGGGCTGTACGAAGACCTGAGCGTGCAGGAAAACCTGGACTTGTACGCCGACCTGCACGGGGTGCCGCCTGCCGAGCGCAGCAGACGCTTCGCCCGGATGCTGGAGATGACCGACCTCGTGCGCTTCACCGCACGCCCGGCCGGCAAGCTGTCCGGCGGCATGAAACAGAAGCTGGGCCTGGCCTGCACGCTGGTGCGCTCACCCGATCTGCTGCTGCTCGACGAACCCAGCGTCGGTGTCGATCCGCTGTCGCGGCGCGACCTGTGGAAGATCGTGCAGCAATTGGTCGATGACGAGAACCTGAGCGTGATCGTCAGCACCGCGTACATGGACGAGGCCGAGCGATGCGCGCAGGTGTTCGTGATGAACGCGGGCCGGTTGCTGGACGAAGGCACGCCGGCCGCGTTGAGTGAGCGCGCTCGCGGCTTGACCTTCACCACGTCGCCTCCAGCGGGGATGCCTGCCCGCGATCTACAGGCGCGATTGATCGACGCCACCGAACTGATCGTCGATGCGGTTCCCCAGGGCGGCGCGGTTGACTTCATCCGCCAACCGCAGGCCACCACCGACGAGGTGAACAAGCTGCTTGGCGATGCCGGCTGCGAGCCACGCCCGGCGGAACTCGAAGACGCTTTCATGATGATGCTGCGCAAGCAGCAGCAGGACGAGGGCCAGGCGCCGGAACTGCGAGCAGCGTCGCACGCGCAGGTCATGAATGGCGATGCCGATGGGCCGGTGATCGTGGTCCGCGATCTGGTACGCAAGTTCGGCGACTTCACCGCCGTTGCCAGCACATCGTTCGAGGTGAGCCGCGGCGAGATATTCGGTTTGCTCGGCCCCAATGGCGCGGGCAAGACCACGACATTCCGCATGTTGTGCGGGTTGCTGCCAGCCACCAGCGGCCATCTGGAGGTCGCTGGACTCAACCTGCGCACGGCGCGCGCGCAGGCGCGTGGGCGCATCGGCTACGTGGCGCAGAAATTCGCGCTGTACGGCAACTTGACCGTGCGCGAGAACTTGGAGTTCTTCGGTGGCGCCTACGGGCTGCGCGGACAGGTGCTGCGCGAGCGCGTTAACGGCACTATCGAGGAATTCGGGCTGGAACCGATGGCGGTCAGCGGCCTGCTCCCCGGCGGCTACAAGCAACGCCTGGCAATGGCCGCTGGCCTGCTGCACCAGCCGGAAATCCTGTTCCTCGACGAACCGACCAGCGGCATCGACCCGCTGGCACGGCGTGCCTTCTGGCGGACGATCACCGCGCTGGCGCAGAGTGGCGTCACTGTCATCGTCACCACCCACTTCATGGAGGAAGCGGAATACTGCGACCGCATCGCTATCCAGGACGCCGGGAAGATGCTGGCACTGGGCACGCCGCAGGAGGTCCGCGAACAGGCCGGGGGCGACGGCAGCACTGACATGAACAGTGCGTTCATCGCCATCGTTGAACGCGGTCGCACCGAAAGCCAGCGCGCGATAGTGGGAGCCGCTGCATGAATACCTCGGGATTCATCAGGCGATTCTCCGCGCTGCTGCGCAAGGAAGTGCGCCAGATGCTGCGCGACAGGAGCACGCTGGCGGTCGGCCTGATGCTGCCGGCTGTGCTGATCCTGCTGTTCGGCTATGGCCTGTCATTCGACGTGAAAAACGCGCCGGTGGCCGTAGTGCTGGAGGACAGTTCGCCGTCCGCGCGCGAGGTGCTTGCCGGCCTGGAGGGATCGCCCTATCTGGCGCCCGTGTGGACGACCAATATGACGGAGGCCGAGCGCCGGATGCGCGACGGGGAAGTGCGCGCCATCGTGCGGGTTCCGGCGGACTTCTCGCGCAGACTAGCAGCGGGGCAAGCCCAGGTGCAGTTGCTGCTGAACGGTGTCGATTCCAACACGGCCGCTGCCGTTGACGGCTATGTCGGTGGAGCCATCGCAACCTGGGCGCAACAGAAGGCCGACCGCGCTGGCAGCAAATCCGGTGCCGGTGGCGTGGAGCTGGTGCAGCGCATGTGGTTCAACGAAGCCTCAACCAGCACCTGGTATCTGGTGCCGGGCTTGATTGCGCTGGTAATGACGCTGATCGGCGCCTTCCTGACTTCGCTGCTGATCGCGCGCGAGTGGGAACGCGGCACGCTGGAATCGCTGTTTGTCACGCCGGTACGGCCGCTGGAAATCGTGCTGGCCAAGCTCGCGCCCTACCTGTTGGTCGGTGCCATTGACCTGGCGCTGTGCCTGCTCGCGGCCAAGTTCCTGTTCCACGTGCCGATGCGCGGGTCGCTGTGGGTGATCGTGTTTGCCTCGCTCTTGTACCTGACGGTATCGCTGCTGCTGGGCCTGTTCATCTCCGGCAAGACGCGCAACCAGTTCCAGGCGAGTCAGGTAGCCCTGCTGGTCAGCTTCATGCCGGCATTGATGCTGTCGGGTTTCATCTTCGACTTGCGCAACGTGCCCGTGGTGGTTCAGGCGGTCAGCCAGCTACTACCGGCAACGCACTTCGTCGGGCTGATCAAAACGCTGTTTCTGGCCGGTGACAACTGGCCGATGATTCTGCGCGACTGCGCGATTCTGAGCCTTTACGCGCTCGTGCTGACCGGCGCCGTGCGCCGCACGTTGCGCAAGACGCTGGACTGACGCCATGCACGCATTTCTCACTCAACTGGCGTCGATCGGCTTCCTCTGCCGCAAGGAGTTTCTGGCGCTGTTCAAGGAGCGGTCCAGCCGGGCAATTCTGTTCGTACCCGTTCTGATGCAAGCCCTGCTGTACGGCTACGGCGCGACCTACGATCTCAGCTATGCACCCTATGCGGTGCTGGACCAGAGCCGGGGCGCGGCCTCGACCGAGTTGCTGGCGCGTGTGGATGGCACCGGCGTGTTCAAGCGCGAAGCCTCGCTGAATACGCCGCAGCAGATCGCTCAAGTCGTCGATCGGGGCCATGTGCTGCTGGTGCTGCACTTCCCCGCAGACTTCGACGCCCGGCTGGCTGGTGGTCAGCAAGCTCCGTTGCAGATGATCCTTGACGGCCGCAATTCCACGACCGCCGGGGCGGCGGCAGCCCAGGTCAGTGCCATCGTCGCCGCTTACAACCGATCGCGCACCGGCACGCCTGCGGTCAGCGTGGAGCGACGTGCTTGGTACAACCTCAACCTGGAGTCGCGCTGGAACTTGATGCCGGCACTGATTGCCGCGTTGAGCCTGATCCAGACTTTGCTGCTGTCGTCGCTGTCGGTCGCCCGCGAACGCGAGCAGGGCACCTTCGACCAGTTGCTGGTGACGCCGCTGACGCCCATGCAGATTCTGGTCGGCAAGGCCGTGCCGCCGATGCTCGTGGGCGTGGCGCAAGCGACCATCATTTTGCTGATCATCCGCTTCTGGTTCCAGATACCGATGAACGGCTCCCCGTGGCTGCTCTACCTGGGGCTGGTCGTTTTCACCTGTGCCACCGTGGGACTCGGCCTGTCGATTTCCGCGCTGTCGCTGAACATGCAGCAGGCCATGCTCTACACCTTCCTGCTGATCATGCCGATGATGCTGCTGTCGGGCTTGCTCACGCCGGTGAGCAACATGCCTGAACCCCTACAGATCGTCACCTATGCCAATCCGCTGCGCTTTGGCATGGACCTCGTGCGCCGCGTCTATCTCGAAGGCGCCGGGTTGCGCGAGGTCGCCTTCGACTTCGTTCCCATGCTGGTGATGGCAATCGTCACGCTGCCGCTGGCGGCCTGGCTGTTCCGCAACCGCCTCTCCTGATCCGGGGTATTGGCTATGTCCGACTTTCGCATTCTTCGTGGTCAACCGTCGCGCTTGGCGGTGTGCCTGCTCGCCCTCGCAATGGCTGGCTGCGCGGTGGGGCCGGATTTCGTCAAACCCACGCCGTCGGCCCCGGATGACTGGACAAGTTGGCGCAGCGCCGACGATGCGTTGCGTACCCCTGTCGGCAACGAGCAGGCGTTGCCGGCGGACTGGTGGCGGGCGTTCGGCGATCCGACGCTGGACCGCCTTGCGCAACGGGCTTTCGAGGCAAGCCCGGACTTGCAAACGGCCGCGCTGCACTTCGCCCAGGCGCGTGCGCAGCGCAGCACCGTCGAGGCTCAACGCGGGCCGCAGGTCAACGCCAACGGCGGCGCGATCCGCCAGCGCCAGAGTGAGTATGGCGCCAGCACACGCATGATCGACGCCATCGGCGGCGACCGATCGACGCTGGCACAAGTGCTGAGTGAGCCTTTCACGCTCTACCAGATCGGCTTCGACGCCTCCTGGGAGCTGGACCTGTGGGGCCGCGTGCGCCGCTCGATCGAGGCAGCCGACGCCGAAGTGTCCGGCCAGGCGGCGCTGCTGGATCTGGCCCGGTTGAGCCTCATCAGCGATGTGGTGCGCAACTACTTCGAGCTGCGCACCACACAGCGCCAGATCCGCCTGGCGCGCGAGGACATCGCCGCGCTGGAGGAGCGCGTGGGCCTGCTGGAAGCGCGCGTGCAGGGTGGCATCGTCGATCACCTGGACCTGGAGCGCCAGCGCGCCGAATTGGCGGCGGTGAAAGCGCAATTGCCGGGGCTGCTGGCGCAGGAAGGCGCCAGCGCCAACCAGATCGCGCTGCTCCTGGGCGAGCGGCCCGGTGCCTTGCGCAACGAGCTGGCTGCCGTCGCCGACGACGGCAGGACGGCGTTGCCGGACTTGGCGCTGGGGCTGCCGTCGGAAGTTGCCCTGCGCCGGCCCGACATTCGCGCCGCCGAGGCTCGCCTGCATCGGGCCACGGCCAGCATCGGCGTTGCGCAAGCCGAGCTGTACCCAAGCATCCGCCTGGGTGCGCGGTTCGGGTACGAGTCCTATCTGAGCGGCGAATTCTCAGCCTGGGGCAGCCGCACATGGTCGATAGGACCGACTCTGAGCCTGCCGCTGTTCGACCGTGGCCGCCGCAAGAGCGTGGTGCAGTTGCGCGAGCTGGAGCAGCAAGAAGCGGCAGTGAACTACCAGAGGACCGTGCTCAAAGCCTGGCAGGAGATCGACGACGCGCTCAGCGGATACACCGCAGAGCAGCAGCAGGAACGTGAACTGCAAGCCCGAATGCACAGCGCCGGCCAAGCCTACGAACTGGCCCAGGCACGCTACGACGGCGGCATGGCCGATTTCCTCTCCGTGCTCGACAGCCAGCGTAGCTATTTGCAGGCGCGCCGCGAATTGGCAGCGAGCGAAGGGCGCGTGGGCACCCGCTACGTGATGGTCAACAAGGCCATTGGCAATACACAACTATCGGAAGGCGGCGTGACGAAATGACGAGCTTCGTTAGCGCGTACTCCGAGCGCACAGATCAACTGTTGTTGGTTGTGGAATTGGTCTGCTCGCATGATCGGGAACACTGCGGCGATTCGTCCTACCGGATACGGGAGGGGTGAAATGGAACTTCGGCATCTGCGCTGTTTCCTGGCCGTGGCCGAAGAACTCCACTTCGCCCGCGCGGCGGAAAAGCTGCACATCGAACAATCGCCACTGTCGCGTGCGATCAAGGAGCTAGAAGAAGAACTTGGCGTTGTGCTGTTCGCCCGCACCACGCGCAGCACGCGACTGACCCGTGCTGGAAAGCTGTTCTTGGAACACGTGCGCCGCGTGTTCACAGTCTTGGAACAAGCACGCGATAGCGTGAAAGCGGCGGCCCACGGCTTCCACGGACAATTGCGCGTGGCGTTGTCGGACGGCATCACACCGTCGCGCTTACCGGCTTTACTGGCGCTATGCCGACAGGAAGAACCGGAAGTTGAACTCCGATTCTTCGAGGTGCCGCTGTCACAGCAGATCAAGGGGCTGCATGACGATCTGTACGACGTGGGGTTTGCGCAGTCCGATGAAGTGGGCGATGGCATCACCACCATGCCTGTCTGGAGAGACACGCTCATCGTGACGGTGCCAGCGCGACATCCGCTGCTGGCACACAAGCGCATCCCTTTGGAGGAACTGCTGCGCTATCCGCTGGTTCTATGCGATCCACAAGTGTGCGAAGGCCATGCCAAATTCGTCGATCGGGTGCTACGTCGGGCCGACATGGAGCCGCTGGTCGCAGAACGGGTCGCTACGTGTGATTTGATGATGGCCTTGGTATCGGCCGGTTTCGCACTTGGGTTTACGGGTGCCGCGCGCATTGCCGCGAACCCTGACTCCGGCGTAGTGGCCCGACCGCTGGCGTTGCGCGTGCCGCCGCTGACAACCTACCTGCTTTACCCCGCCGGCGAGCCGTCCGATGTGCTGGCGCGGTTCATTGAGCGCGTGCAGGCCATCGAGTCACCGGAACCCCCAAGGCCCAAGTCGGGCCGTCAATCCGATTCCCTGGAGGAACCTGAGCCATGAAAAAGATCATCCCGTTCTTACTGGCGGCCGCGTTGACTGCTTGCGGCCAGTCCGAAACGCCTCCGAAGGCCAACACGTCGGAAGCGAATATCCCGACGGTGGAAGAACTGGCGTCCAACCCCGAACGGTTGAAGGAACTGCGCCAGCAATGCAAGACGGATCGCCCCAAGCTAGGCGACGTGCTGTGCAACCGGGTGGCCGAAGCCACGCGCAAGCGATTCTATGGCGACGGCGAGACGCCCTACACGCCGCCGAAAGAATCGCCGAAGTTCTGACCGTTGGCGGCTCGCCGCCTCGCCTTCATATTTCTGTTCGACACGCCGCAATGCGCCTTCGCTTGCGGCATTTTTCTTTGGCCTGCCGCTGCATTCATTCTGTCTTTTTGCTCGACCTTTCTGCTTGAAACGGTCTTTGACCAGCACTGATCCGGCACCGATCCTGACGCTTGCGGCACGTCCCTGTGCCGCGCTTTCCATGAGGAACCAGCGCAGGAGAAAGCGGAGGCCAGGTCATGCAAGGGACGAACGTGCTGTTCGGTCAGATCGCCGTGGTATTCGGCATCGTGATCGCCGGTGTGTGGGGTGCCACACAATGGACAGCGGCGGCCCTTGGCTATCAAGTACGCCTTGGCTCGCCCTGGTTCGACTTTCTTGGCACGTCGATCTACCACCCGTGGAAGCTGTTTGAGTGGTGGTTCTTCTTCGGCGCCTATGCGCCGGAGGTCTTCGACACCGGCGGTGCCATTGCCGGCGCCAGCGGCATGGTCGCCGTGGTCGTTGCCATCGCCATGTCGGTCTGGCGCTCGCGCCAGGCACGCATGGTCACGACCTACGGCTCGGCGCGATGGGCGAATGCGCACGACATTCGCAAGGCCGGCCTCACACAGCCTGCCGGCGTGTTCCTCGGTCAGCACGATCACCAGTACCTACGTCATGAAGGACCGGAACACGTCCTGACCTTCGCGCCCACGCGCTCGGGTAAAGGCGTGGGCCTAGTCATTCCCACACTCTTGAGTTGGCCGGCATCCGCCGTCATCCATGACATCAAGGGCGAGAACTGGAGCATCACCGCCGGCTGGCGTTCGCGTTTCTCGCACTGCCTGCTGTTCAACCCGACCGATGCGAAGTCGGCAGCCTACAACCCACTGCTGGAGGTGCGGCGCGGCGCGCATGAAGTGCGCGACGTTCAGAACATCGCGGACATTCTGGTCGATCCCGAAGGCGCGCTGGAGAAGCGCAACCATTGGGAAAAGACTTCGCACGCGCTGCTGGTCGGGGCCATCCTGCACGTGCTCTACGCGGGCGAAGACAAGACGCTGCGCGGCGTTGCCAACTTCCTGTCCGATCCGGCCAGCCCTTTCGAGCTGACCTTGCACCGGATGATGACCACGCCCCACCTGGGCGATGGCCCGCATCCGGTAGTCGCATCGGCTGCGCGCGAAGTGCTCAACAAGTCGGATAACGAGCGCTCCGGCGTGTTGAGCACCGCCATGTCGTTCCTCGGCCTGTACCGCGATCCCACGGTGGCCGAAGTCACTTCGCGCTGCGACTGGCGCATTGCCGACCTGATCGCGGCCGAACATCCGGTGTCGCTGTATCTGGTGGTGCCGCCTTCGGACATTTCGCGGACGAAACCGCTGATTCGCCTGATCCTCAACCAGATCGGGCGGCGCCTAACCGAATCGCTTGATGGCTCCGACGGCATCGCGCGCCGCCACAAGCTGCTGCTGATGCTCGACGAGTTCCCGGCGCTGGGCAGGCTCGATTTTTTCGAGACGGCGCTGGCCTTCATGGCGGGCTACGGCATCCGCAGCTTCCTCATCGCGCAGTCGCTCAACCAGATCGACAAAGCCTACGGCCAGAACCATTCGATTCTGGATAACTGCCATGTGCGCGTGACGTTCGCCACGAACGACGAACGCACGGCGAAGCGCATTTCCGAGACGCTGGGCACGGCCACCGAGCTGCGCGCGCAGCGCAACT
Organism: Diaphorobacter sp. LR2014-1; assembly: GCF_002916785.1. Lineage (NCBI taxonomy): Bacteria > Pseudomonadati > Pseudomonadota > Betaproteobacteria > Burkholderiales > Comamonadaceae > Diaphorobacter > Diaphorobacter sp. LR2014-1. The sequence goes on from NZ_MTBE01000039.1 coordinate 20,221, forward strand.
ACGCGGGCCACCGGCTCGCGCCGTGGCTGGGCCACTTGATGGTGTCGCGCCAGGAGACGGCCCGGCCGCTGCTGACGCCGGGCGAAGTCATGCAGCTTCCGCCCGACGAGGCGGTGGTCATGGTGTCCAGCGTGGCGCCGATCAAGGCGAAGAAGCTGCGCTACTACGCGGACGCCAATTTCAAGCGCCGCGTGCTGCCGCCGCCTGCACTGGCGAACGGGCAGTACGCGGACGCGCCGCCGTCGCGCTCGGATGATTGGAGCGGCCTGGCTATTCCCGCCATGCCCGTCGCGCCTGCGTCCGATACCGCTGAGGGCTTCGCTGCCTCTGCCGATGACGGTGGCCCACGCCGTCAACCCGAACTCTCCGAAACCGTCGCCTACGCCCCCGAGCTGGCCGTGCCGGCTGCCGACCTCGCGCTGCTCGATGACGACGACGACCTGCCGCTTCCCCTTCCTCGCCAGCTTGACCCGGCCATGCAGCGCACGGCGCGGCTGGCTTCCCTCGACCCCAACGACGGAATCGAGCTATGAGCCACTACCGCCTCAACCTGTTCATCCAGCCGGAGCACGCCAAGCGCCTGGACGAACTGGCCGCCAAGAAAGGCGTGTCCAAGTCGTCCATCGTCGCGGCGGCGCTCGCATCGTGGCTGTCGCCCGATGCCGCCGACCAGCGCGAGGCGGCCATTGCCAAGCGGCTTGATCGCCTGTCGCGCCAGGCCGAGCGCATGGAGCGCGACCAGAACATCGCCATCGAAACGCTGGCGCTGTTCATCCGCTACTACCTGACCGTGAGCACGCCGGTTCCCGAGGCGCACCAAGACGCGGCACGCGCGCAGGGCAAAGCGCGCTTCGAGCAGTTCACCGAGCAGCTTGGCCGCCACCTGCTGCGGGGCCGCAGCCTGGTGCGCGACGTGGTGGAGGAACTGCACCCCGATCCGATGCGGATGGAGGAAGCGGCGGCAGTCGCCCAAGCACAGGAGCGTGCGTCATGAGCGCCGTTCCGCAATCCATGACCGCCACGTCGCTCGACCGGCGCATCCAGATGTTGCGCACGGCGATGGGGCCGCTGATCGCCGCCGCGCTCGAAGACCCGGACGTGGTGGAAGTCATGCTGAATCCCGACCGCACCCTTTGGGTGGATCGGCTTTCATCGGGGCGTGCGCCGATGGGCGTGGAGCTGTCCGAAGCGGACGGCGAGCGAATCATCCGTCTTGTGGCGGCCCACGTCGGCGCGGAAGTGCATCGCGGCCAGCCGCTGCTGTCGGCCGAGCTGCCCGAGACCGGCGAACGCTTCGAGGGCATCTTGCCGCCCGCCGCGCCGGGGCCAGCCTTCGCGCTGCGTAAGCGCGCCATCGGCGTGATCCCGCTGGAGCGGTACGTCATCGACGGGATGATGACCAGCGCGCAGGCGGGCTTTCTGGTACGGGCCGTGCGCGAGCGGCAGAACATCCTGATCGCCGGTGCCACCAGCAGCGGCAAGACGACCTTGGCCAATGCTCTCCTGGCCGAGATCGCCGCCACGGGCGACCGCGTTCTCGTGCTCGAAGACACGGTGGAGCTGCAATGCGCGGCCCGTGACCACGTTCCCCTGCGCACCCGCGCAGGCGTGGTGTCGATGACCGAGCTGGTGCGCTCGTCCATGCGCCTGCGGCCTGATCGCGTCGTCGTCGGCGAAGTGCGCGGCGCCGAGGCGCTGGATCTCATCAAGGTGTGGGGCACCGGCCATCCCGGCGGCATCGCCACGATCCATGCCGGCTCCGCGCTCGGCGCGCTGCTGCGCCTGGAGCAACTGATTCTCGAAGTGGCGGTGAATCCGCCCCGTGCGCTGATCGCCGAGGCGGTCAACGTGGTGATCCACATCGCCGGGCGCGGGCGCAAGCGCCGCATCGAGAGCATCGCCCGCGTCGTCGGCTTCGACGGCGTGGGCTACCAACTGGCGGATGCGCTGGAAACGCCGTTTCCCGAGCTGCCGCCACTTCCCGATGCCGCACCCGCTGCGGCGACTTCCCCATCCCCTGACTCACTTGGAGAACTGCCATGACGCAGATGACCATTCCTGCTTTCCGTTTTTCTGCAAATCCGGCTTTGCGTCTTGCGCGGCTGCGCTGCCTGGCCCGCCCTGCGGGGCAAGGGCTGCTGCTGGCCGCGCTGCTGTTGTTCCTGGCCGGAACCGCGCAGGCCGCCGGTTCCTCGATGCCGTGGGAAGGCCCGCTGCAATCCATCCTCGAATCCATCCAGGGGCCGGTGGCACGAATCGTCGCCGTCATCATCATCATCGCCACGGGCCTCGCGCTCGCTTTCGGCGACACGTCCGGGGGATTCCGCAAGCTGATCCAGATCGTCTTCGGTCTGTCCATCGCGTTTGCCGCTTCGAGCTTCTTCCTGTCGTTCTTCAGCTTCTCCGGCGGGGCGGTCGTATGAATGGCCCGGACACCTTTGCGGACGGCTTCGAGGTGCCGCTGCATCGCTCGCTGACCGAGCCGATTCTGCTTGGCGGTGCGCCGCGCACCGTGGCGATCGCCAACGGCACGCTGGCCGCCGCTGTCGGCCTGGGCCTGCAACTGTGGATTCCCGGCGTGGTGCTCTGGATCGTCGGCCATTCGCTGGCGGTGTGGGGTGCGCGCGTCGATCCGCAGTTCATGCAGGTCTTCGCCCGGCACATCAAGCACCGCCCGCTGCTGGACGTGTGAGGGGAGGACGCCGCGATGCTGAACCTCGCCGAATACCGCCAGCGCCCTGCCTTGCTTGCCGACTGGCTGCCTTGGGCCGGGCTGGTCGCACCGGGCGTCGTCTTGAACAAGGACGGCAGTTTCCAGCGCACGGCCCGGTTTCGCGGGCCTGACCTCGACAGCGCGACGCAAGGCGAACTGATCGCCACGTCGGCGCGACTGAACAACGCGCTGCGCCGCATGGGATCGGGCTGGGCGCTGTTCATCGAAGCCGAGCGCCATGCGGCCGCCGACTATCCGCGCTCGGAGTTTCCCGAGCCGCTTTCGTGGCTGGTGGAGGAAGAACGCCGGGCCGCGTTTGAGGAATCCGGCCATCACTTCGAGAGCGGCTATCACCTGACGCTGGTGTACCTGCCGCCGGAGGAATCCCGCGCTCGTGCAGCCAAGATGCTCTACGAGAACACGCCGACGAATGGCGTGGACTGGCGCGAGCGGCTGCAAGCCTTCGTCGCGGAAACGGATCGCGTCTTTGACCTGCTCGACGGCGTGATGCCGGAAATTGACTGGCTCGATGACGCGCAGACGCTGACCTACCTGCACGCCACCATCTCGACGCGACGCTATCGCATCGGCGTTCCCGAAGTGCCTTTCCACATCGACGCGCTGCTGACCGACTCCCCACTGGTTGGCGGCATTGCGCCCATGCTAGGCGATCAGCACCTGCGGGTGGTGTCGGTGCGGGGCTTCCCGACCTCGACCTGGCCGGGGATTCTGGACGACCTCAACCGCCTCGGTTTTGCGTACCGCTGGAGCACGCGCTTTCTCTGCCTCGACAAAGCCGAGGCGGAAAAGGAACTTTCACGCCTGCGCCGCCAGTGGTTCGCCAAGCGCAAGAACGTCATCGCGCTGCTGCGCGAAACGATCTTCCAGCAGGAAAGCCCGCTGGTCGATACCGACGCCAACAACAAGGCCGCTGATGCCGACGCTGCCTTGCAGGAGCTAGGCAGCGATCAAGTCGCCTTCGGCTATCTGACGGCGACCGTCACCGTCATGGACGAGGACGCTGCCGTCGCAGACGAGAAGCTGCGCATGGTGGAGCGCGTCATCCAGGGTCGTGGCTTCGTCACCATGCCTGAAACGCTCAATGCCGTGGATGCCTGGCTGTCCTCGCTCCCCGGCAACGCCTACGCCAACGTGCGCCAGCCCATCGTCTCGACGCTGAATCTGGCGCACATGATGCCGGTGTCGGCGGTATGGGCTGGGCCAGAGAAGAACGAACACCTCGACGGCCCCCCGCTGATCGTGACACGTACCGATGGCGCCACGCCGTTCCGGCTGGTGACGCACATCGGCGACGTGGGCCACACGCTGGTCGCGGGGCCGACTGGCATGGGCAAGTCGGTCTTGCTCGCCACGCTGGCGATGCAGTTCCGCCGCTATCGCGGCTCGCGCATCTTCGCCTTCGACATGGGCCGCTCCATGCGGGCCGCGATCCTCGGCCTGGGCGGCGAACACTACGACCTGGGCACGGATGGCGAAATCGCCTTCCAGCCACTCGCGCGCATTGACCGTGAGGGCTACCGCACGTGGGCCGCCGAATGGATCGAAGGCCGCTTGCTGCACGAAGGCGTGGCGGTCGGCCCCGACGAGAAGGCGGCTATCTGGTCGGCGCTGGGAAGTCTCGCCGGTGCGCCGGTGGAGCAGCGCACGATGACGGGACTTTCCGTGCTGCTGCAATCAAACACGCTGCGGCAGGCGCTGTCTCCCTATGTGCTCGGTGGCGCGCACGGCAAGCTGCTGGACGCCGACCACGACCGGCTGGGCATGGCCGACGTGCAGTGCTTCGAGATGGAGGAGCTGATGCACAGCAAGGCCGCCGTCATGGCCGTGCTGCATTACCTCTTTGCGCGTTTCGATGAACGCTTCGACGGGGCGCCCACGCTGCTGATCCTCGATGAAGCGTGGCTGTTCCTCGATGACCCGGTGTTTGCCGCGCGTATCCGCCAGTGGCTCAAGACACTACGCAAGAAGAACGTCAGCGTCATCTTCGCCACGCAGAGCCTTGCCGACATCAAGGATTCGAGCATCGCGCCCGCGATCATCGAGAGCTGCGCGAGTCGGATCTTCTTGCCCAACCCGCAGGCGACCGAGCCGCAGATTCGCACGATCTACGAGGGCTTCGGCCTCAACAGGCGGCAGATCGAAATCGTCGCCACCGCGCAGCCCAAGCGCGACTACTACTACCAATCCCGCCTCGGCAACCGCCTGTTCGACCTCGACCTGGGGCCGGCGGCGCTGGCGTTTGCGGGCGCCTCCACGCCGCAAGACCAGCGGGACATAGACCGCGTGCTGCTGGACGCCGGCGTGCCCGGCTTCGCGGGCGCCTGGCTGCGCCATCGCGGCCTCGATTGGGCGGCCGACCTGCTGCCCTCGTTCCCCGGCCTCGCGCCGGGTTCCCTCGCTGACCAACCCCTGGAGAACCTGTCATGAAAAAGCGCCTTATCGCCGCCGCCATCGCGGCCATGCTGTGCACTGCCACCGCCCATGCGCAATGGGTCGTGGTCGATCCCACGAACCTCGTGCAGAACACGCTGACCGCGATCCGCACGCTGGAGCAGATCAACAACCAGATCCAGCAGCTTCAGAACGAAGCGCAGATGCTGATGAACCAGGCGCGCAACCTCGCCAGCCTGCCGTCCAGCGTGGTGAACCAGTTGCGCGCCAATCTGGCGACGACCGAGCGGCTGATCGCCCAGGCCAGGGGCTTGGCCTACGACGTGACGAGTCTGGATCGGGAGTTCGCGCGCCTGTATCCCGAGCAGTACGCCGCCACCGTCAGCGGCGACCAGATGTACCGCGACGCGCAGGAGCGTTGGCGGAACACGCTAAACGGCCTGCAGACCACCATGCAGATGCAGGCGCAGGTGTCGCAGAACCTGGGCGAAGACGAAAGCGTGCTGGCCGATCTTGTGGGCAAGAGCCAGTCGGCCGAAGGTGCGTTGCAGGCGATGCAGGCCATGAATCAGTTGCTGGCCTTGCAGGCCAAGCAGTCGATCCAGTCGCAGCGGCTCCAGATCACGCAAGACCGGGCGGCGTCGCTGGAGCTGGCGCGGCAGGCGGCAGCCACGGAGCGCGCCCGCGAGGTGCGGCGGCGCTTCCTGGGCGACGGCACGCCGTACACGCCGCAGTCCGTGAACTTCTACGGCAACTGACGGGAGGCCGCCATGCGATGCGTCCTCGTCCTGTGTGTCGCGCTGCTCGCCGCTTGCGGCGAGCAGCCGGCCGACCACCTTGCCGATGCCCTGGCCGCCGATCCCGTGCGGCTGAAGGCATTGCGCGCGCAATGCGCGGCCGACCGGCAGGCCACGGGCGAGGACGCTTGCCGTGCCGCCGCCGAAGCCTTCCGGCGGCGCTTCTTCTCCGGCCAGGCCGGGCCGGATGAATACCAGACGCTGGGCGACCTGCCGCCGATCCCGCCGAGCTTCGAGGAACCGGCCGATGGCATGGCGCCGGCCGTTCCCGCCGAACCGGAGGACACGCCATGAATGACGTGACCATCATCGACCAGTTCCTCAACACCTTTGCCGCTTATATCGACTCGGGTTTCGGGCTGCTGCGGGGCGAAGTGGCGTTCCTCACTGCCACGCTGATCGTCATCGACATGACGATCGCCGGCCTGTATTGGGCCATGAGCCATGCCACCGGCCAGGGCGAGGACGTGATCGCCAAGCTGCTGCGCAAGGTGCTCTACGTCGGTGCCTTCGCCTACATCATCAATAACTTCAACTGGCTGGCCAGCATCGTGTTCCGCTCGTTTGCGGGATTGGGCATCACCGCCACCGGCTCGGCCATCACGATGGAGAACTTCTTGCAGCCGGGCCGGCTGGCGAAAACCGGCATCGACGCCGGGGCGCCGATTCTGGAGCAGATCGGCGAGATGGCGGGCTTTCCCGAAGTGTTCGTGAACCTCGACCCCATCGTGGTGATGTTCCTCGCGTGGCTGGTCGTGGTCTTGTGTTTCTTCGTGCTGGCGATCCAACTGTTCATCACGCTGATCGAGTTCAAGCTGACCACGCTCGCCGGATTCGTGCTGGTGCCATTCGCGCTCTGGAACAAGACCGCGTTCCTCGCCGAAAAGGTCTTGGGCAACGTGGTGGCCTCCGGCGTCAAGGTTCTGGT